>JAHEMM010000162.1 GCA_024643655.1 Chitinophagaceae bacterium
AAATATCTTCTTCATCTTTTTTTGTATACAATACTTCTCCCATCGGATCAATGATCATACTATCGCCACTATGATAAATATTATTACCATCATTACCTACACGGTTTACACCTATTACATAGCATTGATTTTCGATAGCTCTTGCTTGTAATAATGTCTTCCAAGCATTGCTTCTCCTTTCAGGCCAATTTGCAACATAAATTAAAACATCGTATTCTGGTCCTTCTGCCTGACTTTGTTGTCTTGCCCAAACGGGAAATCGAAGATCATAACATACTTGTAAATTTATTTTCCAGCCTTTTACAGAAGCGATTAATCTTTTGCTTCCTGCTGAAAACTGTTTGTCTTCTCCTGCATAAGCAAAACGATGTCTTTTATCATAGATACCGTAATTGCCATTAGGTAACATCCATATCAATCTATTATAATAATTACCCGCTTCCTCAATGATTAAACTTCCAGAAAGAATAATCTTCTTTTCTCCAGCTATTCTTTTCATCCAGTTCACTGTTTCTCCTTCCATGGTTTCGGCAAATAATTCTGGCTGCATGCTAAAGCCGGTGCTGAACATTTCGGGCAGCACTACAATTTCTGTTTTTTCTTTTATGCTATTAATCTTTTGCTCCAGCATTTGAAGGTTAGTCGCTTTATCTTCCCAATGAAGGTTAGTTTGTATGGTCGTTATCAGAATTTGAGTCATTGGTTCTTTAATTGGAGTAAAAATACTTTTTATTTTTGGGGTAAAATAAAAAAGCAACTCCCAAAAGAGAGTTGCTTTAACCATTAACCTTCTGCCTTTATACTTATTTAAAAATATTGTAACGTAGTAATATTTCATGTGCATTTGATCCGGCATCAAACACACTAATCGGGGTGTTATAAATATCAAATGAATATCCGATTGTAAACTTTTTACTTGGATTTACTCCTGCGGAAAGAATAAAACTCTGATGTGCCCTGTAAGCCACACCCCACCAGAATAATTCATTATGTTCCACTTTTACACCACCCTGAAACTCCAGTGGCGCATTTGGTAAATAAATTGCCAGAAAGTTTGGAGTGATAGATGTATTAACATCTGCCTGCCATTTATACGATCCATGAGCATAGTAGTGACGATATAGTCTTGCTTCTTGTCCTGCATTCAAATTGCCGGTATAAAAATCAAGCTTAGATTGTATCAACTGTGCTACTGATACACCCAGTTGCAACTTTTTACCCGTATAAGAAATACCAAAGCCAGCATCAAATTTAAACTTGTTATCTGCTGTGCCTAATGCTGGATCTGAACCAAGAGTTTGAGAAAGCTTACCTCTGTCTAAAGCGTATTGCATTCCCTTGGCTTCAATACCAAGAGAAAACCTGCCACCATTTGCAGTAGGTATATGCTTGGCAAATGATGCCTGTACTCCAGTTCTTGAAGTAGGTCCTGTTTTATCACTATACAAATAACCACCAATACCAATATCTAGTTTTGGCATATCAAAAGAACCAAATACAGTTGCTGTTTTAGGTCCTCCGCTGATACCGCTCCATTGCGAACGGTAGGTGGCGCCAACCATGCTACCATTAGAGCCAGCCATTGAAGGGTTATGAATTACTCCCTGCATATCGTAAAAGGAAGATGTCTGTAATTGCTGCGCACTGACTGTAGTAACAATGCCTGCAAATAATATTATTAAAATAAGCTTTTTCATCTTTAAATTATTTTATTTGATTTTATCTCAAAATTGTTACGTCGCCTTTCATTGAAATTGATTGCCCATTAATAAGGCGATAGATAACTACATAATAATATGTTCCATCAGCCACTTTTTTTCCATCATAAGTTCCTTCCCAGTTATTCTGATAATTATCATTCTGATAAACCTTTCCGCCATACCTGTTAAATACAGTTACTGAAACCTTGCTGGCACAAGAAGCACCATTTGTAACCAACCATCTGTCATTCATACCATCACCATTAGGGGTAAAGGCATCCATCACTTTTATACAATAAGGGATAACGGTAACCACTGCATTATCCGTAGCGGTACATCCGTTTGCATTTACTACAGAGAGTGTATAGGTTGTTGTATTAACAGGTTTTGTTATTGGTGTTAAGGTATTAGCACCTGATATAATTGAAGCCGAAGGCGTCCATGCTATTGTTGTAAGTGGATTAACACTGGTTCCATCAAGAATAACCTGGTCTCCTCCAACAATTGTTTTATCAGGACCGGCATTTATGATCGGATTTTGATTAACTGTAACTGTTGTAGTACCTGTAGCAGTACAACCATATTTACTAGCTGTAACGGTATACGTTGTTGTATTATTTAAAGTAGCAATTGGGTTGCTGATAGACGCATTTGAAAGACCTGTAGAAGGCGACCAGCTATAACTAACTCCTGTGCTGTCACTTGTGGCTTGTAGTTGTGTTGGAATTCCGGCGCAAACAACCTTGTTGGCACCTGCGTTTACATTAATTTTTCTTATAGTTACTACAACATCATCCGTTTTAGTACATCCATTCAAAGATGCAGTAACTACATATGTTGTAGTGGTGGCTATATTGGCTATCGGGTTTCTAATGTTTGGATTAGAAAGACCCGTAGAAGGTGACCAGCTATATGTAACCCCTGTGCTATCACTTGTTGCCTGAAGTTGAACTGGGGTTCCTACACACACTGCTACATCAGCACCTGCATTTACATTTACATCTTTAATACCAACTACAACAGTACCCGTTCTGGTACAACCATTCAATGATGTAGTTACAGTATAGGTAGTTGTTGAAGATGGAGTAGCAACCGGATTGTTGATCGTTGTATTTGACAAACCTGTTGAAGGCGTCCATACATATGTTGCACTTCCACTATTCGCTGTTGCCAGTAATTGAACTGGAGTACCTTTACAAACCAATGTATTATTGCTGGTTGCAAGGGTAAGATTATCGTTAAATCCTACGTTTACAACTTTGGTTATTATTCTGCCACATCCAGCTTCTTTTATTGTAATTGTTTTTGCGCCCTGATTTAATCCTGTGAATATATTAGAGCTCTGGAAGTTAATCCCATCAATACTGAAAGTATATGGTGCAAAGCCGCCGGTTGCATTTATCGTTATACTTCCGCCGGTTGGATTCGTACAGGAAGCATTTGTTATTGTTTCGCTGGAATTTATATTTATCGTTAGTGGGTTTCCATATTCAAAGAAATGATTTGGAGAAGATGCTATTATCACTCTTCTGTTAGCAAATGGTGTGCCCGCAGGGGCAACTGCCGG
>JAHEMM010000013.1 GCA_024643655.1 Chitinophagaceae bacterium
ACTTCAATTTCACTGGCCTGCCCGCAAACAGTACATTCTTTATTCATCATCATGTTTTTCTTGAAATTTATTGTAACAGGATGTTGAAATAATTTTCCTTCACGGCATCTCGGGCATCTGCAAGTTAATGTTGAAGTAATATATCCACGACTCACTTTTTTTTCTGCCATTATTATAATGAAGTTATATGTTGTTGAATGATCTTTTCTAATTGTATGGCTGGTAATACACCCGACTGTCGCCAAAGAATTTTACCATTTTGAAATAGTAATAATGTAGGCACACTTTGTACCTGATAAGCATTGGCTGCTGCAGGACTTTGATCAATATCAATCTTAATGATTCTTATTTTGTCAGCCATTCTTTGATGTAGCTCTTCCAGTACCGGCTTCATCATTTTGCATGGTCCACACCAGGTAGCAGTAAAATCAACCAATACAGGAGTAGATCCTTTGATCATTTCTCCAAAGCTTTCTTTTTTATTTGTCGTCTGCATCTTGTTCTTTATTAACCCTTTTTTCTTTTTTGAACATACTGAATAATAGACCACCCATTAATGCGCCATAGCCTGTGCTATTGTGCCATTTAGAAGTTATCATACAAGTACCACTGTTGCAACCGATTTGCTGCCAGTAAATATATCCGCCAAGGGAACCAATGATGACACCGGCGATCAATAATTTATTATTTAATATCCAATTCTTCATATTCAATAGTTTCAAAAGATGAGGAATTATTTTTATTAGAAACTGAGTAGCAACTGCCTCCAACGGAACAAACCCCATCAGAAAGTAAAGAAATAACTGTAAATAAACTTCCAACTATTATTCCGACAAACTGATTGGATTCAATGGAGGAATACAAAATTAAGCTACCTAAGCCAACTCTTATAAATTTTAACGTTGTCCAACCAGTTTTAAGTCTATATATCAGGTTCATTTTTCAGTCTTTTGTCAATCACAAAATTCGGCTTTAAAAGGGAAGAAAAAAGTGACTAATGTTACATGAAAAAGCGGTTGCTTTTGGCAGCCGCTTAGGTAATCAATAGGCAAAATTACATCTTACCAGGAAGTATCTTATTCCAGTATAGCCATGGTAGTACTTTCGTTTTTAATTGATACATGGTCCATCTTTCTTTGCTCTGATCGAAAGGGAAGGTTTCTGTTGGTTGATTATTATAATCAAATTCACAAAGCACCAACTTTCCATAACCTGTAACTACAGGACAACTTGTATAACCATTATAACTACCTGTTAATGCTTGTTCATCCATCAATTCCAATAGATTTTTTACTAATACAGGTGCTTGTTTACGAATTGCAGCACCGGTTCGGGAAGTAGGTAATGAAGAAGCATCGCCTAATGAAAATATATTTTTGTATTTCAAATGCTGCAATGTGTTTTTATCGACATCTACCCATCCTGCATCATTAGCTAAAGGACTATTTTTTACAAAATCGGGTGCACTTTGCGGAGGAGTAACATGTATCATGTCAAACTCAACATCATATACCTTGTCTTTATTCTGTTCTCCGATTCCAATAAACTTTGCTTTTTTATTTGCTCCGTCAATCTCTACAAGTTTAGTAAAAAAGTTCAACTGTACTTTATCTCTTTCAGCTACTTTCTTCAATGTTTTTTCATATTTATCTACTCCAAATAAACGGGTGCCACCACTCCAGTATTGAATTTCTGTTTTGTCAAATATATTTTGCTTTTTAAAATAATCTGCTGCCAGCCACATTATTTTGTGAGGTGCACCGCCACATTTTACAGGAGTATTCGGATTGGTGAATAATGCTTTTCCACCTTTTAGATTTCTGATACATTCCCAGGTATAGGGTGCCTGATCAAAACTATAATTAGAACATACACCATTTTTCCCCAACGTTTCTTTCAGCCCTTTAATCTCATTCCAGTTTAATTGAATTCCCGGTGCTACTATCAGGTATTCATAATTTACAATGTCATTATTATCTAAAGTGATCGTATTGTTATCTGGCTGAAAAGAAACAACTTTTTGCTTTATCCATTTTACTTTTTTTGGCATCACTGATGCTTCGCTGCGTACTGTTTTATTTATTTCAAAAACACCAGCACCTACTAATGTCCAGGCCGGTTGATAATAATGTTTTTCAGATGGTTCAATAATAGCTATATCCAGATTTTTATTTTTTCTTAATAATTGTGATGCAGTAGAAATTCCTGCATTACCGCCGCCTACAATTACTATTTGATGTTCGTTTGCCATATTTTATAATTTGACACTAAAGTATTTTAACGTCATGATTTTATTGGTGACTATTATCACTGGAGTCGGAAACATGAATATGATTGTAGTCATGTTATACGGGTGTGATTTTCATCACTCAGTTTTCATTAATCAGGTGTTAATTTTACCGCTAAATATTATTATGGCGACGATTCAAATGACTACACAAGATTTTAAAGACAAAGTATTTAACTACGAAAAGGAAGCTGATTGGAAATACCAGGGGACACTACCTGCAATTATAGATTTTTATGCTGATTGGTGCGGACCTTGTAAAATGGTGGCTCCCATACTGGAAGAGCTATCAAAAGATTATGAAGGGAAAATAATTGTTTATAAAGTGGATACTGATGCGGAGCAGGAGCTATCAGCCGTATTTGGAATTCAAAGTATACCTACATTGTTATTTATTGGTGCTGATGGTGAACCAATGATGCAACCCGGTGCACTGCCAAAGCATGTTTTGAAACAAGTGATAGAAGAAAAAATGATCAGTAAAGTTAAAAATGAGGATGTTCTTTAATAGCAATAATTTTTTTTGGAAAGCCGGTTACAGTTTTGGCATTTATTAACTTGTTTATAAATCAGTATGTGGTATGAAAGAATTTTGGAATCAGCGATTTTCAACAGAGGAATGGATTTATGGTAAGGAGCCCAATAAATATTTTAAACAATTCATAGATTCTCATAAGCCAGGTACCATATTATTGCCTGCAGAGGGACAAGGCAGAAATGCAGTATATGCTGCATCAAAAGGTTGGGAGGTAGATGCTTTTGATTTTAGTGAAGTAGCTCGGGA
Organism: Chitinophagaceae bacterium; assembly: GCA_024643655.1. Taxonomy (GTDB): domain Bacteria; phylum Bacteroidota; class Bacteroidia; order Chitinophagales; family Chitinophagaceae; genus JJ008. The sequence goes on from JAHEMM010000013.1 coordinate 3,072, forward strand.
AAAGGCATTGGCTTATGCGAAGCAAAAAAATGTAGCCATCAATTATGAATTGAAAAGTATTGAAGATTTTAAAGCCGATAAAAAATATAGTGCAGTAGCCTTGTTATATGTACACTTGCCTGGCAAGATCAGGCAACAATTTCATCAGGAAGTTTATGACTCCATAAAACCGGGTGGTTACCTGGTATTTGAAGCCTTTTCTAAAGAGCAACTTGAATTTGAAAGTGGAGGCCCGAAAGATGAAGCACTCTTATATGATGCCCCTTCAATTTGCAGTGATTTCCCATTTATTCATTTACTTACTTGCGGTCAATCTATTGTAGAATTGGATGAAGGCCCTTATCATAAAGGGAAGGCTGCTTTATTAAGAATGACTGGTCAACGTTTATAATTTATATGTTTAATTTACCACTTTAATATAACCATAACCCTCTTGCTGTTTACTAATAAGTTCATATAGTGCGTCAGGAACAGTTTTTACTCCATTTAATAATTGTTCTTTATTGACATTGTGAGCTTTCATAGCTTGCTCACATACAGCAAATGTTACATTCTTCTGAGTTGCTAATTTTTTGATGTCGGTTGATCTGGTAGATGTTTCAGATTCAACCATCGTTAAAGACTTACCGTAAAACACTACTTCTACTTTTGCATCAGGATGTGAAGATAAAATTCCGTTAATCCACCGAATGACCCGATTATGTGTAGTTGTATCCCCGGTAGTAATATCAAAAACAATATTATAAGGATTTGTTTGAGAAAATAGCTGGTTATCAATGGATAACAATAGCAAGACAAGTATTATTATGTTTTTCATTTTAAGAAATTTTAATTATTTAAAAATAAGATAAATATTAGAAAGACATTTTGTGTAACTTAAATGAATTAATCAGATTAATTAACCAAAATTTTTTATTATGAATTTATCAGATAAATCGGGTTCTTTCAATCGAAGAAAATTTCTTGGTAAACTTTCCGGAGGTGCAGCAGCTGTTGGATTGTCTACAATGGCTCCAACAATAAGTGCATTAGCTACTGATAAGGAAAAGTTCTTAACCTCTTCAGACCCCGAGGATATGTTTAAAAAAATTACTGGTGAACATCGGGTAGTTTTTGATGTTCCAAAACCAAATCATATTTATCCATTTGCCTGGCCCAGAGTTTTTCTTCTAACAAATATGGCTACTGGTTCAAAAGAAAAAGATTGTAGTGTTGTAGTTGTACTTCGTCATGATGCTATCGCTTATGCGATGGAAGACAGGTTATGGGAAAAATATAAATTTGGAGAGTTTTTTAAAGCAATTGATCCGGCTACCGAAAAAGCATCAATTCGAAATCCTTTCTGGAAACCAAAAAGCGGGGCATTTAATATACCTGGATTTGGAGTTGTTCCAATTGGGATTAATGAATTACAGGAAAGCGGGGTAATGTTTTGTGTTTGTGAAGCTGCTTTAACTGTTAACAGTGCTAAAATGGCCGGAGCCACAAAATCTGATGCAGCTGAATATAGAAAGGATTGGGTATCTGGTTTATTGCCCGGTATTCAAACTGTTCCATCTGGTTTATGGGCTTTGGGAAGAGCACAAAAAAAGGAATGTGCCTACATTTATGCAGGCTAATTTTTAAATGATGTAGTTAAAAAAATAGAAAGTCGGTGATTAATTTCACCGACTTTTTTTATTTGCAAAAAATATTTTTAGTGTGGTAACTTCTCTCTGAACTTTCCATATACCCAGGTGCCTGCAATTGCACTTAATAATGTGATGATAATAACAGTTGCACCAGTCCCAATTTGTGCAAATAATGGACCTGGACAAGCACCGGTTATGGCCCAGCCTAATCCAAAAATTAATCCGCCATAGATCTGTCCTTTATTAAATTTTTTTGGTTCGATTTTTATCGTTTCCCCTTCTAAAGATTTCGCTTTTAATTTTTTAATTAGAAAAACGCTGATGATGCCGACAACAACTGCAGAACCAATCACTCCATACATATGGAAGCTTTTCAGTTTAAACATTTCCTGTATCCGGAACCATGAGATGACTTCAGACTTTACCAGGAAGATACCAAATATGATTCCTGCAAAAATGTACTTAATGTTTGAAACAAGTGGTTTGTCTAATTCAGATTGATTCACACACATGGCATTCTCTGACCGAACTTCAAAATCTGTATTTGTAGGTATTGACATATTATAATTTTAAAATAAAGGGTAAAATAATATTTGCCATAATAAATCCGCCAGCCATAAAACAACAAGTAGCAACTAATGATGGCCATTGTAGATTACTAAGTCCCATGATTGCATGGCCGCTGGTACAACCTCCTGCATAGCGGGTGCCAAAGCCCACAAGAAAGCCACCACCTATCATCATAACTATTCCTTTCAATGTCAGCAAGGCCGGCCAGTTAAATAGATCAGATGGTACTAAAGATGTAGTATCGTTGATTCCTATAGAAGAAAGTTCGGCTGCAAGGCCAGCATGAATTTTTATTGGTTCCGGATTTGCCAATAACTGGGCTGCAATAAACCCACCTGTTAAAACACCAGCAACAAAAAATAAATTCCAGATCTCTTTTTTCCAGTTGTATTGAAAGAAAGGAATTTTAGTTGGTAAACAAGCAGCACAAACATGACGTAAGGAAGAAGAGATACCAAATGATTTGTTTCCCAATAATAATAATATAGGTACTGTAAGTCCAATCAAAGGTCCCGCCACATACCAGGGCCAGGGTTGTTTAAGCCATTCAAGCATAAGTTATTTTTTTAGTTGTGCAAATTTCTAATTATAATATTTGAATTACCGTGATAATTGTCACATGGGTTTATGTTACTTTTCTTTTTTAAGTGTTTCTATTTTTGCAATAATAGATTTAAATGGTCCAAATTTATGCTGTGTTTCTGAAAATCCATCAGCATATGGACCAAAGGGATGATCAAATGGTTTTTGGGAAATATCTGGCCAGTCTTTACTTATATCTTTCTTAGGGCGGGGTTGACTATTTACAAACGCAGCAACATCCCAGGCTTCTTCTGTTGTCAATTTAGGATTACTATGCGTTGCCTGATTAAAAGGCATATTAGTTTTTACATAACCAGCAAAACTACTGATACGAAAAAGACCAGCACCGATATTGTAACTATGATCTCCCCACAAAGGAGGGTATTCATAACTTGTTCCAGAAAGCGTTAACTGTCCTTCTCCATTAGTGCCATGGCAACTTAGACATTGAGCTGTATAAACTTGTTTCCCTTTTTCCGGACTAGCTGCTCTGTCGAGAAAAGTAAGTTTATCAATTCCACTTCCTTTTGGTTTCTCTCCTTTCTTTACATCTTGTCCAATCCATTTAATATACTCGTAGATAGCTTTATATTCTTTACTATTACTATCGGGTGCAGAACCATTCAGGCTTCTTTCAAAACAATCACTTACTCTTTTATAAATACCTTCAATTTCTCCGCTTCTTTGCCTGAGTTTTGGATAAGTTGAGTAAACTGCACTGTAATTATTACCCCAGTTCTTTTTACCAGCATTCAAGTGGCAGTTCTGACAATTCATGCCATTGGAAATAGGTGCAATTGAACCTGCCGGACCAAAATACCTGGCTGTATTTGCAATAATATCTTCCCCATAAATTACCATATCCCTTTGTGGACCTGTTAATTCATTATCAGTAAATAAACTAGGAGGAACCCATGTACTATCATTTAGTTGTGTTGATAATGTACTGCTGTTATCAATATTACTGGATTTTAATAATTCAAAAAAGAGTACAATAAATATTACAATCACAATAATAACTAATTGCCAATTAGTCCTTAAAGTATACCCAATTGATTTCTTATTCAGCTTATCTGAATTCATATGTTGTTCCTTGTAATTGTGTAAGTAAAGTATGTGGCTGATCTGTTGCAGTTGCTCGCATTTCAAGTTTTGGCGAAACTGGAGAATGCAAAGACAGGTATTCTTCTATAACATCATGCATCTGGATACCCAGCATTTTTGGATTTTTTACCTTTTCAATTCTACAAAGTGTATCGATCGGGTCACCTTCTCTTTCACATGCAACGATACTGTATTCTTTAGTAAGGTCAATCGGTTCATTATTTATTTTTACCCAATTTACTCTTTTCCCTAATTCATTTCCGATAGTAAAGTTGACCTGCATTCCTGCAAATCTTACGAACCAGCCACCAAATCTTTTAGAAGGATCTTTTGCAAAAGCATTTTGTAATTCCTTTTCAAGCCAATCCATGATTTGTTGACCGGTTACAATACCAGTTCTGGCTTCGCTGTCGACGGGTAACATATTCCATAAAAACTCTTTGGTAATTTCTGCCTTACCTTTTTTAGGATCTACATTTAGGGGCTGACAAAACCGAAATCCATTACTTAAGGCAATGTCTGGTTTAAACTTCCAATGAATAGCATCAGTAATCAGATTATCCATCGGTGTTTCCATAACAAAATATCGTACCAATGGGGTAGTAGTAGTTCCAATTACTTTAGACAATTGTGCATTATACGGTTCTTGTGCTTTCTGGATTTTATTTAATAATTTTTTATCGGCCGGGAATTTTACAGGATCAACATCTAAAAGATGATAAGTATAATTTTTTATTTTTCCATTCTCAACTTCAATATCAAGTTTACCCAGAAAAGATCCGAAGGCACCACATTCTACTACTTTACAATAATTGCCCATGATGGGTTCTCTTACTCTTTCATGAGTATCTGCCCCCAGAATAAAATCTGCTCCTTCTACCGCAGGGTTATTGGCTAATCCGATTTGTTGTGCCAAACCCATATGCGTTACAATAAAAATGATACCACAACCTTCTACTTCTTTTAGCAGTTTGATATATTTTGCTGCATTATGATCTGCATGTTTAAAACCAATCCCTTCGCTATAAGCTGGTGATTGACGTTTTGGAATTAAATGATCTGTGTAACCAATAAAACCAACTTTTGTCCCGGCTATATATTTTACCCAATACGGGGGATATATTAATTCACCATTATCCGCATCATTAGTTTTATGCCACATGTTGGCACAAATTTTTGCAGCGTTCGCATGCCCCATATCATACAGCATTTTCTTTTTCTTATACACTACTTCCCAATTCCCTGGCAATATAAGGTCATAATTAAAATCATTTAATAAGGGTATTAATGCTTCCCCTTCAGTAAGCGATGCTACGCCACTTCCATGAAAGTAATCGCCACCGTCAATTAAGATAGTATTATGAGGGTTTTGGTTTCTGTAATAATTGATCATGGTTTTTAAAACAGCCAGTCCACCTCTTTTTTTATAAACAGGATTTCCGTTTTCCCAGAAAAACTCATCATGTGTATGTAATTGAGCATGTATATCTGAGGTATAAAGAATGGTGAATCTTTCCGGTTTATCGATACTCTTAGCTAGATTGGAATTTGGATTTGGTATTGCAGCAGCTACACCTGCCAGCGAAGTTCCAAGACCTGCCAATGTAGTTTTTTTTAAAAAATCCCGACGGGAATTGGTGTTTTCATCGTTTTGTAAATAAGACATGGGCAATCATTTATAAAGTGAAATTAAAAAGTCTAATTTGACCATTTTTTAAAAATTGTTTCGTGACAGATATCACATAAAGTAATAAAATATATTATTTAAAACTGATAGTTGATAACTAAATTCCATAGACTCATGTCTACTTTATTTATGATGTATTTATCATTATTAAAAGAGTTGCCGGTTTTGTTTTTATACCCGAACAAAAGTTGTGTTTCAAGACCTTTGAATAGGCCTGCAAATTTGTAACGGATATCTATATTCAATTGGTTGTATGAAGGTAGTCCGTATTTGTTAAGTCTAAAATTGCTTACTTCAGGTAAATTATAATTTCCAAAGGCAACAGAAGTTGTTACACGTATTGAAGGTATTTTATAATTTACTTTTGCCATAAAAGCATGAACATCACCAAATCCTTCATTTCTTTCTCTGGGTAGAAATGTAAAAAATGGATCTCTTCCCCATTCTCTTGGCATCAGATATTTTCCTTTTGCTGTTATCCGTGTATAATTTAAACTTGTTTCCCATTTATTATTTTTCCATCCTGTGCGGCCACCAAAACTTAATGAGTGCTCACCTTTTTTAAAGTATGCTTTTGCATCGTCAAGATTACCACCGGAATTTACTGCATCTTGTCTGATTATTTGTGCAGCTATAAAAAATTTAGATTTATCTTTTATTGGGAACTCATAGTCGGCCTGCAACATGGTGCTATTAAAAATATTTTCAGTGAATTGATTCCAGAATTGAATTTTTAGTTTTGAGTCTGCTTGATAACTAAAGCCAGTCAGGAAAATTCCTTTACTTTTAAGATTTCCGGCATAATCGGCTTTTGTACCGTAGTCATTTACACCAACTGGATAAATCCCAATTGAATTATGCACCCTGTACCATTTCACTGTACTACGTGGTGAAATCCCATATAAGTAACCTAATTCAACTTTTAATTTTTTAAACTTATTTATTTCTGCCCAAATTCCCTCAACTTCAGTCGGTCGCATACGTCCATCCTGAAGATTTATAAAAGGAGTATTTATTAGTTGCTTTCCAACTGTTATTGTTGCATTTTTAAAATTGTATTTAAGATATAGTTCTTCCAGTCTGTCAATATGTTTTTTATTGGTTGGATCTTCGATGTCGAAGAGACCAATCTCATATCGATTTATCTGATTTGTTGTGGGATCAGGTAAAGACAAGTTAGATGACCCAATATTAAAAGTAAAGAAACCGCTGACCCCGAATTGGAATTTTTTGAATTCAGCTGTTTCAAATTTAATCCCCCCGCCAATTGCATTTGCATAATAGTCAGTAAGTCCTTTGTCATTTTCTGTTGCCATAAAATAATAGCGAAAATGTCCGCTTACATGACCTTTTCGAAAAGCTGCAAGGATAGAGGTAGAATCAACATCATTTTCTTTCTCTTTCCATAATCCTGGCTTTTCATTTAATTCCTGATGTTGGGCAAAAAGAATAGTTGCGATACTGAGTAAAAAAAGTAGTAAAATGTTTTTTTTCATGCGGTTACTTAACTTCCTTTTTTCCCTTCCATTGACTATATCCGCCCTTTAGATCTTTAAGTTTTTTGAATCCCATTTCTTTCATAATGAATTTTGCCTTGCTGCTACGTTTACCGCTTTTGCAATACAGAAGATAGCTTTTATTTTTATCTAAATCTGTAATTTGATTTTTGAAATTTTCCAGTTTTAATACATCTACATGAATAGCACCAGGTATATGACCAGCATTATACTCTGCATCTGTGCGAACATCCAACATTACTGTATTTTTCTTTTTTAATAATCGTTGAAATTTGATTTGATTCACAGTTTTACCTGCAATGCTATCTGTTGTTTGTGCGGATAAAGAAGTTGAAATTCCGATTAAAAATGCAATAGAAATAAAAGTCCAATGCTTTGCATTGAAATATTGTTTTACTTGAATCATGCTATTTTATTTTTTAAACTTGTCCATGGGCCACCGTTATATGTATCAATTCCGGCCGATTTTAAAATTCCCTTTGCCATTCCACTTCTCGTACCACTGCGACATACAGTAATTACGGGCCTATTCAGTTTTTTTAAATCGGCAACTTTAGAGCGGATATTATCTAATGGATAATTTTTTGAACCAGGAATATGACCAGCCTTATATTCTGATGTAGAACGTACGTCAACAATGACAGCACCGTTATTTACCAATTCTTTAAAGTTGACAGATGTTATGCCAAATAATTTTTTTATATAAGTTAACATAGCGGTTTAATTTAAAACTGATTGCATATCGCTTAATCCGCCGCCATTATATACTTCGGATAAGCCATTTTGTTTTAGAATGCTTACGGCCATTCCACTTCTATTTCCACTCCGGCAATATAGTACTACGGGGGTATTGTAAGTTTTGAATTCTTCAACTTTGGCAGCTACTTCTTCAAGTGGAATATTTTTTGCTCCGGGAACATGTTCCATTTCAAATTCCCAAGAACTTCTCACATCTACAATTGTTGTGGATGGATTTTTTATTAATTCTTTAATCGTATTCATTTTATAATTTTTGTTGTGAAAAAAAGCCGGGGTATAAACCCCGGCCGGATTTTAACCATTAAACCTTAACCTAAAAAAGATAATAACTAATCAACTATTTATAATAATGTAGAGGGGCATACATAATCGCTAACTTTAAATTTGCCGCTTTCTTTAATTTCTTTAAACCCCCCTTTAACATCAATCAATTTGTCAAAACCTCTTGCTCTAAGAATAGAGTTGAAGATCATTGAACGATATCCGCCTGCACAGTGTACATAGTACGTCTTGTTCTTATCAATTTGCGCCATGCTGTCGTTGATAAAATCAAGCGGAGTATTTTCTGCATCAATGATATGTTCACTGAGGTATTCACTGTTTTTTCTGACATCCAGTACATTCACTTCTTCTTTTTTCATTATACCAGCAAGTTCATCAGCATTGATTGATATTATATGATCAATTTCTTTATCAGCTTTTTGCCATGCAGTAAAACCGTCTTTTAAATAACCAATTGTGTAATCATAGCCAACTCTTGCTAATCTTGTGATTACTTCTTCTTCACGACCTTCCTCAGTAACTAATAAGATCTCTTGTTTAATATCCGGAATCATAGCGCCAACCCATGGGGCAAAACTTCCGTCAATACCAATATTGATAGAATTTGGAACAAATCCTTTTGCAAATGTTTGTGGGTCTCTTGTGTCAAGGATTAATGCACCTGTTTCGTTGGCAGCAGTTTCAAAAGCATCAGGGCTTAAGGCATGTTGCCCTCTTTCCAATACTTTATCAATACTTTCATATCCCTGAATATTCAACATTACATTCAATGGGAAATAAGCTGGAGGAGCAACTAATCCGGTCGTTACTTCTTTTATAAATTCTTCTTTGGTCATATTGGCCCGCAGGGCATAATTCGTTTCCTTCTGGTGACCTAAAGTATCAGTAGTTTCTTTACTCATATTCTTGCCACAAGCACTACCAGCACCATGAGCTGGATAAACTGTAATATCATCAGCCAAGGGCATGATTTTATTACGTAGCGAATCAAAAAGATACCCCGCTAATTTATCCTGAGTAAGATCAGCTACAACTTTTTGTGCCAGATCAGGACGACCAACATCTCCAATAAATAAAGTGTCGCCAGAGAATAAACCTATGTCTTTACCTTTTTCATCTTTTAAAAGATAACAAGTGCTTTCCATAGTATGTCCTGGTGTGTGTAATACTTTAATAGTCAGATTACCTACTTTTAATTCTTCACCATCTTTGGCAATATGTGCCTCAAATGATGGATTGGCCGTTGGTCCGTAAACAATAGGAGCTCCGGTTTTTTTACTAAGATCTAAATGGCCTGAAACAAAATCTGCATGAAAGTGAGTTTCAAGCACATATTTTATTTTGGCACCATTACGTTTTGCTTTTTCAATATAAGGATCCACTTCACGAAGAGGATCAATAACAATCGCTTCGCCATTACTTTCGATGTAATATGCACCTTGTGCTAAACATCCTGTATAAATTTGTTCTACTATCATTTTTTAAAAATTTAAAGTTTTAATATTTATGTCAAATCTCGATTAATCTGTTTTAATAAATAGTGACTTACATCACACTCAATGACCACCACCTCCTGGGAAAAATAACTCCTTAATAATGATATAAATACCCATTACGAGAACGAACCAACCAAATCCTTTTTTTAATTTATTACCATCGATTTTTTTGCTAGCGGCATCGCCAATAAAAATTCCAACTATAGCTAGTCCTGTTATTGTTAATAATAGTTTCCAGTCCATTGTATAATTTGATAAATCACCTGTAAATCCTATTAAGGACTTTGCAGCAATGATTAACAAAGATGTTCCTACTGCTTGTTTCATTGGCAACTTGCTGAATATGACCAGTGCCGGAATAATTAAAAAACCTCCGCCTGCACCAACAAGACCTGTCAAAAGACCAACAACCGCACCTTCCAGTAAAATCATCGGATAATTGAATTTTTGTTTTTCAACTAAATCCTCCTGTTCAATTTTCTTTTTATCTCTAATCATGGATATAGATGCAAACACCATAAGGATCGCAAATAAGACCATCATCAGGATACTTTTTGTAACGACAAAATCTCCTATGCTGAAGACTTCCTTTGGGATTGCAGGAACAATGATCTTCCTGGTAATAAACACCGCTGCAATAGCGGGTACACCAAATATTAAAGCTGTTTTTAAGTTGACTAATCCTTGTTTATATTTTGGAATTGTACCTACCAGACTCGAAGCTCCCACAATGAATAAAGAATAAGCCGTAGCAAGTACTGGATTTACGCCAAATAAATAAACTAGCACGGGGACAGTAAGAATTGAGCCCCCGCCTCCGATTAGGCCAAGAGAGATTCCTATAACAAGTGAAGCAAAGTAGCCTATGATTTCCATTTTAATTATTTATGCAAGAATAAGCCAAAGGTCAAACTCACAATGTGACAGAAATCACAGGATTGCAAATCACTAAATCACCTCGATCATATTACGATGTAGTTTTACAAGATTTCGCTGTTCCATTTTTTTTAATAATCTTGAAATAACTTCTCTGGAACTATTTAAATCATCAGCAATTTGCTGGTGAGAAGATTCGATAGTGTTTTTTCCGGAGGTATTTATACAACGTTTTAAATAGAATTCGAGACGCTCATCCATATTATGAAATGCGATATTGTCAATTACAGTGATTAATTCATCAAATCGGCCGCGGTACGTTTGAATTACAAATTGATACCAACTTTTATATTGATTCATAAGTTCATCCATCAGCTGAACTGGAATGAGTAATACTTCAGTTTCTTCTTCAGCTATTGCGGTGATTTCACTTGTTTCGGATTGAATGGCACAGATCATTGAAACAGCACAAGCCTGACCGGGACCGAGGTAGTACATCAGAAATTCGCCACCATCTTGGTTTTCTCTATAAATTTTAATCTGCCCTTCTAAAACCAAGGCCGTTGATTTTATATACTGTCCAGTTCGCATGATGACTTCACCAGTTTCAAATCTTTTTTGAACAGCGTTTTTTTCTATAATTTCAATTAGTTCTGATTCGAATTGAGGGAATAGTTTTTTCCAATCCATATGATAAAATTATTGTTCCAGCACTTTTTCCATTTTAATACTTCTGCTGCCTTTTATAAGAAATTGAGTGTTTTCGAAATGTTGCTCTTTTAACCATTCTTTTGCTTCTGTTGAATTAGTAAAAGAAATATAAGGATGTTTTATTTGTAGAAAATCACCACCAACTAACACAACAGCTTTCCATTTGTTTTGATTAATAGTATCAATAATTTCTTTGTGTTCCTCAATACTATCTGTTCCCAATTCTGCCATTGCACCTAACATCAATATTTTATTTTCTCCATTCAGTTTTGAGAAATTTTCAATTGCCAATTTCAAGCTAGTGGGGTTCGCATTATAAGCATCTAGAATTATCTTATTACTACCTTTTTCAATCAATTGTGAACGGCTGTTGGAAGGAGTATAGCTTTCAATAGCCGTTTTAATATTTGCAACTGGTATATTAAAATATTTCCCAATCGTTACTGCGGCCAATATATTAGGCAAATTATACTCCCCAACTAATTGAGTATTTATTTTTCCTATCTCAGACCCTTTCATAATATCTACACTTAAATAAGGGGCACTATTTTCTACCGTTCCTTCTATTGCTGCTTGAGAAGTTCCATATTTAATTATAGAAGAAATGCCAATACTCATTTCCTGCAAATAATCGTAATCCCACATTACAAAAGCTACTCCATTATTAGTTCTAAGGTAATCAAAAAGCTCACCTTTACCTTTTCGAACACCTAGTATCCCTCCAAATCCTTCAAGATGTGCCTTACCGCAATTGGTTATAAGACCATGAGTAGGTAAAGTATATGCGCAATAGGATTCAATTTCTTTCTGGTGATTGGCACCCATTTCAATCACAGCTATTTCGGCGTCAGCTTTTATTTTTAGTAGAGTAAGGGGGATTCCAATATGATTATTCAGATTTCCTTCTGTTGTATATGTTTTTAATGAGGAAGAAAGTACAACATGAATCAATTCTTTTGTAGTAGTTTTTCCATTACTTCCTGTAATTGCAATTACAGGGATTGCAAATTGTTTCCGGTGATATTTGGCTAATTGTTGTAAAGTAATCAGCACATCATCAACCAATATAGTTTTTGGTGATGTGTTAAATTCTTTTTCGTCAATCACAGCATAAGCGGCACCATTATCTAATGCTTTTTTTGCAAATTCATTACCATTAAAATTGTCGCCTTTCAACGCAAAAAATATATCTCCTGTTTTTAGTTTTCGGGTATCGGTTTGTATTGATGGGTGCTGCAGAAATATTTTATAAAGCTCTTCAATTAACATAAAGCAAAAATAATTATAAGAAAGTTGTGAAAAAGAAAAACCCTCCTTCTGTTGACTTGCTCAGGAGGAGGGTTTAGCTATATAAAATAATTCAATTAGCGTTTTTGTCTGCGAGTTTTATAGTGTTGTCCGGTTTTACGACCATTCCCTTCTGGGCTTCCCATGCGATTCATTGCACAACGGAAGCCTAGCGTACTTAAAGCCTGATCTTCTTCCAGATAGCGGCGGGCACCTGGTGTAAGCCAATATGCTCTGTCATTCCAACTACCACCTTTGTAAACTTTTGATTTATCACTTACTAGAGTTGTTTTGCCATAGCCATACTCAGCTTGAGACAAAGAGTCTCCATCAAGATAGTTAATTACATTACCTCTTTGATAATTTCTTCTGTCTTTACTTTCTTGGTCTGTTACATTTACCATTTTTACACGGCCTGTGCTATCTACTTCATAGCGAGTAGAAGGATCCATAGTCGATGAATCAGCAACATAAAGTTTCTTAAATACATTACCACGGAATGGAGCCGGTTGATCATCAAAATCCAATGATGATAAAGGACGGTAAGTGTCTTCAACCCACTCACTTACATTACCTGCCATATTATAAATTCCAAATCCATTTGGATAGAATGATTGAACAGGAGCAGTATAAAAGGCATTGTCATTTAAGCCTCCAGCTACACCGGCGTTATCGCCAGAGCCTCTTTTGAAGTTAGCTAAAAAAGTTCCTTGCCAGCTTCCACGTCGGGTATCTCTAAGGCCGTTTACATTCTGTGCCCATGGATATACTTGCTTATTTGATACTAATTCTTCTCCTCTTTTCTTTTTTGTGCTTGGTCTTGGGTTTTGGTTTACAAGGCCATAAGCTGCATATTCCCATTCAGCCTCAAAAGGAAGTCGGTAATCTGGCAATAAAGCACCTGATTCCATTGTGGCCATTGTTGTTTTTGGCTCCCCTTTCTTGGTTTTCATCTTACCGGGAGGGGCGGTATAAAGACCTAGTAAATATGATTTTGTAGTAAAGTTGTTTTCACCTTGCTGTGCGCCGGGCTTTAAATTAGCTTTATTAATATAGCCATCTTTAACTAATGACCCTTCATTTACACGATCGCTTCTCCAAAGGCAAAAATCATGTGCCTGTCTCCAGGTAACTCCAACTACAGGATAATCATTAAAACCAGGGTGGCGGAAATAAAATTCTACCATCGGTTCATTATAACTTAATTCACTTCTCCAGGCAAGTGTGTCTGGCAAAGCTCCTTCAAGAATCTTTGTGTTTATTGGATCTGAAGCATCAAATACACGACCTAACCAATGTAAATACTCCCGATAATGAACGTTGGCTACTTCAGTGCGGTCAATATAAAAGGAAGGTACTGATACACGGCGTGGAATATTATTCCAGTCGCCCATTACATCTTCCTCTGTTTGTCCCATTGTAAATGTACCGCCTTGAACGAATACCAGACCAGGGCCAAGTCCTTGTTCTTTCGACTTAGAAACTTGAAAACCACCTTGATTTTTATCGTTGTAGTTCCAGCCTGTTACATCTGATTTGGCTTGTTTTTTCTTAAATAGGCCTCCATTTTTACATGATGCCATAAGCACCATGCAGGATACCAGAATTGCTATGTTTTTCACTGTCATTGTTTTTTGCATAAACCTATGAATTGGAATGTTTTTAACGCCGGATGAAATAAAATATTGCATAATATGCTTTTTTAGATACCGGAAATGCGAATATAGATACTTTAGTAACATGAGTAATAGGACTTCTACTCTTTTTAATAGGAAAATATACCTAGTTTGTCGGCCTTCTTAGAGCCTAAAATTGAAGTATATCCAATACTTTTTTTAAATATTGACTTCATAACTAGTTTTTCCTAAACTCCAAAAAATAGCGGAAACCTATCCGGTGCTTGATTCATGACTAAAATCAGCTTTTCAAATAGTTTCTATTTTGATCTGGAAAAGAAGCTCTGAAAAACATATATTTTAATAATAAATAATAAAAAATTGGTAATACTGATTGTCTTATATATTTTAGCATTTCTGAAAGCCAAATGTTGTTTTCAGAATAGGGGATTCTTTGAAATACAGAATTGACTAAATTGATAAAATTATTCTAAGAAATCAGTTATAGTTGCAATAAAATTTTAAAACGAACGTTTTCTCCTGAGAAATTAAATGGCTAGAATAAGAATAGGCATTTTAATGTTTGTTTAAAGGTAATTTGTACCAAACTATTTTTTGTTTTCAGATAAAATTCTCTATTTTAGTCATGTATTTAATCAAAACCTCTATATTTACACCATTATTAAAAACTTTGTAATGAGACCAACTGCTTTAAAACTAACTGCCGGACTTCTGCTTTTTTGTGGATTAAACACAAATGTAATAGCACAAGCGGACCCCATTAACGTTGTAACAACTGCTGTTCCTTTTTTACGTATTTCACCTGATGCCCGTGCCGGCGGTATGGGAGATCTTGGCGTTGCCACTTCTCCTGATACTTATTCTGGACTTTGGAATGGTGCTAAGGTTGCTTTTAACACTGGAAAAGGTGGTGTAGGTGCTACTTATACTCCTTGGTTAAAAGATGTTGCTAATGACGTCTATCTTGCAACTCTTGCTGGATATTATAAATTTGCTGATAATCAGGCTATTCATGGTTCTGTACGTTACTTTAGCCTTGGCGATATCCAATTTACTGATGGATTAGGTAATGATTTACAAAGCTTTAAGCCTCGTGAGTTCGGTATTGATATCGGATACTCCCGTAAGCTGAATGCCAAAAATGGTGTAGGTGTTACATTAAAGTATATTAATTCAAATCTTGCTGGTAATCTAAGCGCTGGAAGTACAACTTTCAAAGCTGGTAACGCAATTGCTGCAGATCTTTCTTATTTCCATACCGGAATTGGTGCTAATGGAAGTGGATGGAATTGGGGTGCTGTATTATCAAATCTTGGATCTAAAATATCTTATACAGATAATGCAGATGCTAAAGACTTTATTCCTGCAAACTTAGGATTAGGTGCTACTTATACAAAGCAAATGAATGCTCAAAACAAAATAATGTTTGGAGTAGATGTAAATAAGCTTTTAGTACCAACGCCTCCAAGCAATCCTTCTGCAGCAGAATTAGCTGAATACAGAAATAAAAGTGTAATTGGTAGCTGGTTTAGTTCTTTTGGTGATGCTCCAGGTGGATTCGGTGAAGAAATGAGAGAGTTTCAGGCTTCTATAGGTGCAGAATACACTTATAACAACCAGTTCTCTCTTCGTGCTGGATATTTTTATGAGAATAAGGAAAAAGGAAATCGCCGTTATTTTACAGCGGGACTTGGCGTAAAATACAATGTATTTGGATTTAACTTTGCATATCTTGTTCCAACAGGAAGCGGAGTTACTCGTAATCCATTATCAAATACTTTACGTTTCTCTGTATTGTTTGATTTTGATGGCGGAAGTAAAAAATAATTTCAACTTAATTAAATAGAAAACGTCCTGTCATTTGGCAGGACGTTTTTATTTTATAGGTAATTTAAAATTAAAAAAATAATGTCTTTTAGAATCGGTTCAGGAATAGATTTTCATCAATTAGTAGAAGGCCGGGAACTTTGGATTGGCGGTGTAAAAATTCCCCATCATAAAGGAGCATTGGGCCATAGCGATGCTGATGTTTTATTACATGCAGTTTGTGATGCACTTTTAGGTTCACTGGGATTAGGAGATATTGGGTTGCATTTCCCCGATACAGATAATACATTTAAAAATATTGATAGTAAAATATTATTAGAAAAAACTGTAGAATTGATTACAGCTGAAGGGTATAAAGTAATAAATATTGACAGTACGCTGTGTCTCCAATCTCCAAAAATCGGTCCTTATGTAAATGATATGCAAAAGGCTATTGCATCTATTGTAGGGGTTAATGAAAAAGATGTTTCAATCAAAGCAACAACTACTGAACAGCTGGGATTTGTAGGAAGGGAAGAGGGATTGATTGCATATGCTACTGTTTTGTTATGTAAAATATAATAGTGATTTCCTAATAGTTAATAAACCTATAGAGGTTATTATCTTTGTCAGATGCCGACAGTTAGAATAAATATTATAAATAAATCTGGTAACCCTTTACCAGAGTATGCAACAGCGGGATCATCTGGAATGGATATAAGGGCAAATCTTGAAAGACAAATTACTTTATTGCCGATGCAAAGAAGTTTAATTCCAACCGGTATATATATGGAGATCCCCAATGGGTTTGAAGCACAGATAAGGCCTAGGAGTGGATTGGCATTAAAGCAAGGAATTACATGCCTGAATACACCAGGCACAATCGACGCAGACTATAGAGGAGAAATTAAGATAATACTAATCAACCTTTCTGCCGAAAATCAAGTCATTGAAAATGGCGACAGAATTGCTCAAATGGTAATTCAAGAAGTAACAAAGGCAATACTGATTGAAAAAAATCAAATCAGTACAACAGAAAGAAATGAGGGTGGTTTTGGACATACTGGGAAAAATTAAAAAACTGGAATGAAGAATATTTTTATACTTATCATAGCAATAGTATTTTTTACTTCTTGTAGATCATCAAGGAGTATTCAATCTCCTGTGGTATTTTATGATAGTACTATTAAAGCAATAGAAATTACAGATACAATCACAGAGGATACAACCTCAATTTTTGAAGATATTAATGCCCAGCTTCAAAAAAACAAAGTTACTGTGTCGACATTTTCGGCAAAAATTGATGTAAAGTATAAAGATGGGGAAGGAAAAAAAAATAATGCTACTGCTCATATCAGAATGCAATCGGATAGTGTGATTTGGGTTTCTGTAACCGGCTTATTAGGCATTGAAGGTATACGTGGATTGATTACAAAAGATTCAGTTAGGCTAATCGACAAACAAAATAAAGTATACACTGCCCGAAGTATTGCTTATCTGCAGGATATTGTAAAACTTCCCCTGGATATGGTTTCTTTACAGGATCTTATTCTGGGTAATCCTGTTTTAAGAAGCTCATCTATTTTATCTTTAAATATTGCTGATGAGAAATTATCGCTACTATCAATAGGAGATTTTTTTAAAAACATACTTACTCTTAGAGCAGATAATAAAACTATAATAAGCTCTGAGATAGAAGAAACAAATAAAGAAGAAGGGCGAAAAAGTTTTCTTGGATATAGTGAGTATGAGAATAAAAAGGGAATAAATTTTTCAACGAGTAGATATATTACAGTCAAAGAAAAAAATGAAATAGAAATTGAGCTTGAATTCAAACAATATAACTTTAATGAAACGTTAAGTTTCCCGTTCACGGTTCCCAAAAATTATAAAAATAATTAAGCAAATAAAATTAAATTTGTAATTGTTCGTTGTAAACCAGCATTGCATTTATTTAATACCCATATCCCAATTAGTATGATTAGAAAAATCCTTTTTTCATTTTTATTTTCTTCCTTTTTAATTCCCTCCTTTGCACAACCTCTAACTGATAAAACTGAACTTGAAAAAGAAAGAAAGGAAATTCAGAATGAGATAAAAGAAATACAAGGATTATATAATAAAGTAAAAGGGCAAACTAAATTAACACTTGGGCAATTGGCTGTATTGAATCGCAAAATTAATTTGCAGGAACAATATGTCAATAGTATCAGTAAAGAATTAAGAACAATTGATGATGATATCTATTTAAGTGAATTGGAAATTTATAGACTTAATAAACAAATTGACACATTAAAAGCACAATATGCAAGAACCGTAGTTTATGCCTATAAAAACAGAAGCAATTATGATTATTTGAATTTTATTTTTTCAGCAAGTGGGTTTAATGATGCAATCAAAAGAATAGCTTATCTCAAGAGTTATAGGTCATACAGAGAAAAACAAGTAAATGTTATATTAGAAACACAACAACTAATTGCCAAGCGAAAGCAAGATCAGATAATAAGGAAAGAGTCTAAAAATGTGGCTTTAGAAAATCAGACAAAACAAATTGGCGAACTTGCTGTACAAAAACAAGAAAAAGCAAGTGTAGTATCACAATTAAAGTCAAAAGAAAAGGATCTAAGCAGTCAAATTGCACAAAAAAGGAAAAGAGACAGGGAATTGAACAATGCAATTGTTGCAATAGTAAGAAGAGAAATCAAGGCAGCTGAAGATAAGGCCAAAGCAGCAGCTCTTACAAAGAAAAATGCTGATGCTGAGGCAAAACGTAAAGCTGATGAAATTGCTAAAAAAAATGCTCCAACAAATCCCGGTACTGTAGAAAAGAAAGTTGTACCTGTTGAAGAAACAAAAATTGTTGAAAAGAAAACTGAGCCGGAAAAAGCTATTAATTATTTAGATCTTAATGCCAAGGATGTTGCTTTAAATAGTAGTTTTCAGTCTAACAGGGCATTATTGCCCTGGCCGGTTGACAATGGTATTGTGACGTTTACTTTTGGAAGAAATAGAATTGATAACCTTGATTTCGATAATCCAGGAATTACAATTGCTACTCCGTCACAAGGAGTAGCTGTAAAAACAGTATTTGAGGGTATTGTAAGTGGAATTTATAATATGGGTGATGGAATGGCCATAACTGTTAGACATGGTAAATACTTTACTACTTACAGTAATCTCTCTTCGGTTACGGTTGCAAAAGATCAGACTGTAAAAACGGGACAGCAAATTGGTAGAGCTGGAATGAATGAAGCTGGTAATGGAGGAAGTATTGATTTTATCTTAATGATAGAAACTAAAAATGTAGATCCTAAACCATGGTTACGACGATAAGAAATAATTGTAAAGAATCCCGCTCAGTTTTAGATTGATCGGGATTCTTTTTTATAGAAAACGTTCGTATAATTTTTCATACAAAGGAATAATCTTTGAAATGTCAAACTTCTTTGCATGATCGGTCGCATTCTTTTTAAATTGTTTTAAAATTTTATCATCCTTTAATATTGCAAGGGCTTGTTTGCTCATTGAATCAACATCACCAACATCGCTCATGTGACCATTTTCGCCATCTGTAATAATTTCGCTTAAGCCACCAGCATTTGTAGACACTACCGGCACACCTGCTGCCATTGCTTCTAATGCAGCCAGACCAAAACTCTCATATTCGGAAGTAAGAAGAAAGAGATCCGCAATAGCCATTATATCTTCCATTTGCTCTTGCTTACCTAAAAATCTAATTTCATCACATACACCTAATTCTCTACCCAGGTCTTCAGCTGTAGAACGTTCAGGGCCATCGCCCACAAAAAGAAGTTTTGAAGGAAGTTCTTTGTTTACAGCAGCAAATATTTTTACAACATCCTGTACTCTTTTAATTTTTCTGAAATTTGACGCATGTAATAAAATTCTTTCTCCATTTGGAGCAATTACTTTTTTAAATGCGTCAATCGGTTTACGGCTGAACCGGCTTACATCTACAAAGTTGACAATTACCTCAATGTCTTTTGTGATTTCAAAATGCTTGAAAGTTTCTTGCTTGAGATTTTCAGAAACAGCTGTTATAGCGTCGCTTTCATTAATTGAAAAGGTAACAACAGGGGCATAGGTTTTATCCCTGCCAACTAAAGTAATATCAGTGCCATGTAATGTTGTAATGACAGGTATTTCATATCCTTCTTTTTTCAAGATTTGCTTGGCCATATAAGCTGCAGATGCATGTGGAATGGCATAGTGAACATGTAAAAGATCTAGTTTATTATTTTTAATTACATCAACCATCGTACTTGCCAAAGCTGTTTCGTAAGGTGGGTAATCAAACAAGGGATAAGTCGGTACCTGCACTTCATGGTAAAATATATTCGGAATAAAGCCATTTAGCCTTACAGGTTGTTGATAAGTAATAAAATGTACCATGTGGCCTTTCTGTGCCAACGCTTTACCTAATTCAGTTGCTAAAACGCCGGAGCCTCCAAAAGTTGGGTAACAAACAATTCCAATTTTCATAAAATCTTCGCTATTAGTGAACTAAGGTAACAGTTTTATATCGTTTTGGTTTGCCGCTTATCTTAAAAACTATGTACTTCATTTAAGGTTTATACTAACTTTATCCAAATTCGTAAATATGCAGAAAATTATTATTGGAGTTACATTGTTTTTTATGTTGGGACAGGTTAAGGCACAAAATGCTGATTCTGTTTTTATAAAAAAAATGGCTAATGAAATACTTACAAATGGAAAGGCATACGATAACCTCCGTGACCTTACAAAGAAAATAGGTGGACGATTAGCAGGTTCACCTCAAATGGTAAAAGCAGAGCAATGGGGAATGAATGTAATGAAAGAAAGCGGGGCTGAAAATGCATGGATGCAGCAATGTATGGTGCCGCATTGGGTTAGAGGAGGAGAAGATAAAGCAACTGCAATTTATTCAGTTCCTGCACAAGGGGTAAAAAATATACAGCTGACTAAAAAAGAATTGGATGTTGTGGCATTAGGCAACTCTATTGGAACCGGGAAAAATGGGCTAAATGCAGATGTAGTTCTGATTAATTCATTCGAAGATCTTGAAACTAAAAAAGAACAAGTAAAAGGTAAGATCGTTTTTTATAATTATAAATTCAACCCTACTTTTATTCGAACTTTTCAATCCTATGGCGATGCAAATAAATATAGAGGTCAGGGACCAAGTATGGCAGCTAAATATGGAGCCGTTGGAGTGATTGTAAGAAGCATGAGCCACAGTACAGATAATAATCCACATACTGGTGCTACAAGGTATGATTCTGCTTATGCAAAAATACCTGCAGTTGCTATTGGTTTAAAAGATGCTGATTGGTTAGCTTCAAATCTTGAAAAGCAAAAAATTGCTGTTTCATTTAAAACGAATGGACATTTTCTGCCTGATACAATTGGTCATAATATTATCGGAGAATTAATTGGTACACAATTTCCAAATGAATTTATTACAATAGGTGGACATCTGGACAGCTGGGATAATTGCGAAGGAGCTCATGACGACGGAGCTGGTTGTGTGCAAACAATTGAAATTTTAAGAGCATTTAAAGCGCTGGGTTATCGTCCAAAACATACCATTCGTTTTGTATTGTTTGCCAATGAAGAAAACGGATTAAGAGGTGGAATGAAATATGGAGAAGAAGCAGTTGCAAAAAAAGAAAAGCATATTCTGGCAATGGAAAGTGATGCAGGAGGATTTACACCAAGGGCACTGGGTTTTTCAGGAACAGAAGAACAGTTTCAGAAATTTCTAGGTTGGAAAGAATTAATTGCACCTTATGGATGTTCAGAATTTACTAGTGGAGGAGGTGGTGCCGATATCGGTCCTTTAGCCAGAGCGCTGAAAACTCCAACGGCTAGTTTAAGTCCCGATTCTCAGCGGTATTTTGATATTCATCATGCAAGAAGTGATGTGTTTGAAAATGTAAATAAACGAGAACTTGAATTAGGTGCTGTAAATATGGCTGCACTTATTTATCTGGTTGATAAATACGGATTATGAGTCAGATTTATAATAAAGATTGTACCAGTAGTTAATCCTTTACCAGATTAGATATAGCACTATTTACTTTAAAAAAGGGGAAAGCAACTATAGCTTTATTCATTTTTTCTTTAATCTCTTCTGTACAAAGATTTCCAATACTACCTTCATGAGTGTGGTTCACCGTTGTATCGTATGTGAAATTTCCAGACTCAATATCCATTCCTACTTTTTTATAAGCATCTCTGAAGGGCATTCCGGTATTTACTAATTTATTTACTTCTTCTACACTAAAAAGATATTTGTACTTTTTATCAGTAAGTATATTTTCTTTTATTTCAATATTGGTTAGCATTAATCCTGCTATTTCAATACAATCTTTTAGTGTTTTAAATGCAGGAAATAAATGCTCTTTCAATAATTGCAGATCACGGTGATAACCCGAAGGAAGATTAGTAGTCATCAGCATTATTTCATTAGGTAGTGCTTTTATTCGGTTGCAATGACTGCGGATCAATTCAAATACATCCGGATTCTTTTTATGCGGCATAATGCTGCTGCCAGTAGTTAATTCGTCTGGAAAGCTAATGAAACTGAAATTCTGATTTAGGAATAAACAAGCATCCATACTCAGCTTCGCCAAAGTATCGGCAACATTTGCTAATGATTGTGCTACAATTCTCTCTGCTTTGCCTCTTCCCATTTGAGCATACACAACATTATAATTCAGCTCATCAAAACCAAGAAGATTTGTAGTCAATGTTCTATTAATAGGAAATGAGGATCCATAACCAGCAGCAGAACCTAAAGGGTTTTTATTGACAATATCGTAAGCAGCTTTTACAGTTATTACATCATCAACCAGACTTTCTGCATATGCTCCAAACCATAAACCAAAAGATGAAGGCATGGCTAATTGTAAATGAGTATATCCCGGAAGTAAATGATTTTTATATTTTTCGCTTTGGGATTGTAATAAGTCAAAGAAAGGTTGAATCGTATTTACCAATTCTTCCAATTCATTCCGCATAAATAGTTTTATATCTACAAGTACCTGGTCGTTCCGGCTTCTTGCACTATGAATTTTTTTTCCACTGTCTCCCAATTTTTGAGTTAGTAATAACTCAACTTGCGAATGAATGTCCTCAACATTTTCCTGCAAGGTAAATTCACCGCTTTGTATTTGTTTGTAAATAGATTTTAATTCATGTTGCAGTTGCGTTAACTCTTCTTTTGTCAATAATCCAACTGATTCCAGCATTTCAATATGAGCCAGTGAACCTATTACATCAAATGCAGCCAGATACATATCCATTTCTCTGTCTTTGCCGACTGTAAATGTTTCAACTTCTTTTAATGACACTTTATCTTTTTGCCAGAGTTTCATACAATCTTATTTAAAAGCTGAATATATAAATCAATTCCTTCTTTTATTTCCTCTATATAAATATACTCATCTGCCGAATGACTACGGGCAGAGTCTCCAGGGCCCATTTTTAATGAAGGGAATGGCATTAAAGCTTTGTCAGACGTTGTTGGAGAACCATAATAATTTCTGTCAAGCTGTATACCTGCATTTACCAAAGGGTGGTCAAGTGGAATGGAAGTAGAACGAAGTCTTGTACTCCTGGGAATTATATCGCATTGTACATTCTTTTTTATTTCCTCTAATACTTCCTCAAAACTATATAATTCATTTACCCTTACATCTACTACAAATTTGCATACAGCAGGGACTACATTATGAGCTTTGTTTTCTGTTTCAATAACAGTAACACTCATTTTATTTGAACCTAACAGCTTCGAAATATTTTGAAACTGATAATTATTGAACCATTCAATATCTTTTATTGCTTTGCTGATGGCATTTTCTCCTTCGTTTCTTGCTGCATGACCAGCTTTTCCATGGCTGATGCAATCAATCACCAGTAGCCCCCTTTCTGCCACAGCCATTTGCATCAGTGTTGGTTCGCCAACAAGAGCACAATTAATTTTGGGTAAATAAGGTAACGTATATTCTATTCCACCGGCACCCGAAATTTCTTCTTCAGCAGTGGCGGCAAAAATTACGTTGTATTTCAGATTGGATTGCTCATAGAAATATAGAAAAGTGGCAATCAAAGAAACTAGGCAACCGCCAGCATCATTACTGCCAAGTCCATATAACTTACCCTCTTCAACAAAAGGCGAGAAAGGGTCTTTTGTGTATTGCGGATTTGGCTTTACAGTATCATGATGGGAATTTAATAGAAGAGTCGGTTTGCTTTCAACAAAATGTTTATTCAAAGCAAACACATTATTCCCAACTCTTGTAGCAGCTATATTTTTTAATGCCAGAAATTTTCCAATGATACTGGCAGTTTGTTCTTCTTCTTTGCTGAAGGAAGGGGTGGCTATTAATTCTTTTAATAATTCAATAGCTTGATTTTGTAATATGGTTATATCATTAGTCATTTACAATTGCTGTTCCAGAACTCCCTTGTATTAAGAGCTTAAGATTTTCGGCTTTACCAATTAAAACTTTATTGACGCCGTTTTTTAATGCAGAAAATGCATTGTCTAATTTAGGAATCATGCCGGCAAATATCCTTTGCTTTTCTTTTAGTTCTTTGTAGTATTCAGGATTGATTTTTGAGATTACTGATTTGTCATCATCAGCATTAAGTAACACACCATTTTTTTCAAATGCATATACAAGTTCTACATCAAAAATATTACTCATGCCTTTTGCAATTTCCTGTGCTATCGTATCTGCATTTGTATTTAATAATTGTCCTTTTTGATCATGCGTAATTGGAGCAAAAACGATTGAAATATTTTTGTTCAATAATGTATAGATAAGGTCCGCATTTATTGCATCCACATCTCCAACAAATCCATAATCGAGGCCCGGATGTTCTCTTTTATGCGCTAAAATACTGTCACCATCTGCACCCGACAAACCTATTGAATTGCAATCAAATGATTGTAATGTGGCAATGATATTTTTATTGATATAGCCGGCATATACCATTGTTACGATCTTCAGCGTTTCAGCATCAGTTATTCTTCTGCCATCCAGCAATTTTTGTTGAATACCTAAATCTTCTGCTAAACGAGTGGCTAATTTACCACCACCATGAACGAGTATTTTTTTCTCTTCTATTGCAGCAAATTCTTTTAAAAACAAAGAAAGCCTTTCTTTGTCATCGATAATATTACCGCCAATTTTTATGACGAATAATTTATCCATTGTTTTTAAGAATTTCGGAAAGAACTGCTTGTGCAGCCCAAACTCTATTTGATGCTTGTAATGTTACAATACTATTTGGTCCGTCAAGAATTTCATCACTCAATTCTACATTTCTTCGAACCGGTAAGCAATGCATCACTTTAGCATTATTCGTCAACTCCAGTTTCTTATTGGTCAGCATCCACTTAGTATCACTCTCATATATTTTCCCATAGTCATTAAAAGTGCTCCAATTTTTTATATAAACAAAGTCGGCATCTTTTAGTGCTTCATCCTGGTCATAATTAATTGTAGCTCCCTTTGTAAATTCTTCAGTTAGCTCATAGTCTTCGGGATGTGTAATTACAAAATCAGCTTTTTCCCAGGCATTAACCCATTGTGCAAAGCTGTTGGCTACACATTGGGGCAGTGGTTTTATATGTGGAGCCCAGGATAAAACAATTTTCGGTTTTTGTCCTGAGTTTATTGAAGAGTCTCTTTTCATTTTTTCCAACTCTTCTGTGATTGTAATAATATCAGTGAATGACTGCAAAGGGTGTAGTGTAGCACTTTCAAGGCTTACAACCGGAATGCCAGCATATTTGATAAACTGTTTGATGTAAAGTTCGCTATAATCGTCCTCTTTGTTTTTTAATGAGGGAAATGTGCGAATAGCAAGAATGTCAAAATATTTTCCAAAAATTGGTGCTGCATCTTTTACATGTTCTACTGATGTGCCACTCATAATGGCTTCTTCTTCGAATTCAAGCATCCAACCTTCATTGCCTACATTAAAAATGATAGCTTCCATCCCTAAATTTTGCGCAGCAATCTGTGTACTTAATCTGGTACGCATACTTGGGTTTAAAAATAAACAACCAATTTTTTTATTTGTACCAATGGTTTTATCAATAAAAGGATTGGCTTTATAGATTAAAGCCTTTTTAACTAAATCATCAATATTTGTAACATCATTAACTGAAACAAAATTTTTCATTTTAGTTTGCTGGGGTTGTTGAGGAAATCATAATTTCTATTTCTTCTTTTATTGCATCAATAAATTGTTCTGCATCTCTTTTTTTTAATGCCAATGAAGGAAGTAAACGAATAACATTTGGTTTTGCCTCACCAGTGAATATTTTCTGATTCCAAAGTAAATTCTTCTTCAGATCTTTTAATTCGCCAGGTACATCAAAACCTATCATCAATCCTCTTCCTCTTATATTATTTAATTCAGGGATTGCTTCCAATTCATTTCTCAGGTATTTACCAACCATAACTGCATTACCCATTAATTTTTCTTCTTCAATGGTTTCCAATACTGCTAATGCTGCAGCACAGGCAAGATGATTGCCGCCAAATGTTGTTCCTAATTGAAAATGCTTTGCTTTTATTTTAGGAGATACAATTATTCCACCAATTGGAAATCCATTCCCCATGCCTTTTGCCATTGTATAGATATCAGCATTTACGCCTGCAAAATCATGACTAAAAAATTTCCCACTTCTACCATAACCACACTGTACACTGTCAGCTATATAAATAGCCCCATATTCATCACACAATGAACGGATTTTTTGTAAAAATGAATCTTCCGCTATATTAATTCCGCCTACACCTTGAATGCCTTCTATTATCACAGAAGATATTTCATTTCCATTATTATTGAAACAATCTATTAATGCAGCTTCATCATTAAAAGGAAGAAAGATTATGTTGTCTGTTTCATTTACCGGAGCGATAATATTTTTATTATCAGTAGTAGCAACAGCTAAGGAAGTTCTGCCATGAAAGCCTTTACTAAAAGCAATGATCTTTTTTCTGCCATTAAAAAAGCTAGCCAATTTCAATGCATTTTCATTAGCCTCCGCACCGCTATTACATAGGAATAGCTGGTAATCTTCTTTACCGGAAACCTTTCCCAGTTTTTCAGCCAGTTGTTGTTGTAATGGAATTTTAATTGAATTGGAATAAAAAGCAATTTTGTTTAATTGTTCTTCTATTCTTTTTACCCAGTGTGGGTGTGTATGCCCAATACTAATCACAGCATGTCCTCCGTATAGATCAAGGTATTGTTCACCTTTATCATCCCACACATATGAGCCTTTTGCTTTTACTATTGTGATTTCGTTTATCGGATATACATCGAATAAATTCATTAGTATATTTTAAAAGTAGTTTGCTTTTAATTTAAGACCAGTTGTTTCATCCAGCCCAAACATAAGATTCATGTTTTGAACAGCTTGACCGCTGGCGCCTTTCAACAAATTATCTGTAATGGAATGAACGACAAGTTTGCTCCCTGCTTTCTCAATTTGGATCATTGCTTTATTAGTATTCACAACCTGCTTTAGAAAAATTGGTTCTTTACTTACATGAGTAAATGGATGGTTGTTGTAATACTTGTTGAACAAAATAAATATCTCCTCCAATGAAAGATCGCAATACATTGTAGAGCTTATAAAAATGCCCCTCGTAAAATCTCCTCTCCATGGAACGAAATTGAGATCTATATTTTTCTTGGGTTGTAATTGTAATAAAGACTCGCCTATTTCACCAAGATGTTGATGGTTTAATGTTTTGTAGGCTTGTATATTATTACTCCTCCAGCTAAAGTGCGAAGTTTGAGTCATGGATTGTCCAGCACCTGTCGATCCGGTAATGCCAGTTGTATAAATATCTTTTAGTAAACCAGCTTTAGCCAATGGTAACAAACCAAGTTGTAATGTGGTAGCAAAGCAGCCTGGATTAGCAACATTCTTTGCGGATTTAATTTTTTGTCTGTTTAATTCTGGTAAGCCGTAAACAAAATTCCGTTTTCCGAATTTTGAAAATTTTGCCAGGCGAAAATCATTGGCAAGATCAATAATCTTTATATGATCTGAAATATTGTTTTCAGTAAGAAATTTTGTTGATTCGCCATGTCCCAGGCAAAGAAAGAGCACATCGATTTCACTATTCAATTCATTGGTAAATTTCAACTCAGTATCACCCAGCAAATCCTGATGGATTGTATAGACTGCTTTGCCAGCGTTGCTTCTGCTATGAATAAAAGAGATTATAGCACCGGGGTGATTTAACAAAAGTCTTATTAATTCACCACCTGTGTAACCTGCGCCTCCAATAATACCTATTTTAATTTCTTCTTTCATATTATTAAATATCTGAAATCAACCTTTGGCTTTTGCATCTTCTTTTACAAGATGATAAATGGCAGTTTGATTTCCAAAAATTTTACTGAATCCTCTTACATCATTGCCAGTAAACCCAGTATTCATTTCGCCATATTTTCCAAAACGGCTATTCATAAGGTCGTATTTGGAATCAATACCGATTATTTGAAAACGATAAGGATATAATTGAATAAACACATCGCCAGTAACATTTCGTTGACTGCTTTGTAAATAGGCTTCAATATCAATCATTACAGGATCTAAAATTTGACCCTCGTGTAACCAATTGCCATAAAATTGTGCTAACTGATCTTTCCATTGTAATTGCCATTTGGTCAACACATGTTTTTCAAGTGCATGGTGGGCTTTTAATATCACCATAGGTGCGGCTGCTTCAAAACCAACACGACCTTTTATACCTATTATTGTATCACCTACATGTATATCTCTTCCAATACCATATCCGCCTGCAATGGTTTGTAAGTATTGTATAGCTTCTGAAGGATGACCAAATTTTTTATCATTTACTTTTCGTAATTCACCTTTTTCAAAACTAAGTTTTACCTCTTCACTGTCAGTATTTGTTACTTGTGTAGGCCAGGCTTCTTCTGGCAATACACCTTTGGAAGTTAAAGTTTCAATACCGCCAACACTAGTGCCCCAAAGACCTTTATTGATCGAGTACATTGACTTTTCAAAATTCATTTCAACACCTTTCTCTTTTAGAAAAGAAATTTCTTGTTCCCGGCTAAGTTTTAAATCTCTGATTGGAGTAATTATTTCTACGTCAGGTATCATAATATGAAATACCATATCAAAACGAACCTGATCATTACCTGCACCGGTACTGCCGTGAGCAACTGCATCAGCACCTAATTCTTTCGTATGTTCTGCAATATGTAATGCCTGACTTAATCTTTCTGCCGATACTGAAAGAGGGTAAGTGTTATTTTTTAAAACATTTCCAAATATCAGGTACTTGACGATACTGTCGTAATAGTTTTCAACAGCATTTACAGTTTTATGTGATTTTACACCAAGCTTATAAGCATGTTCTTCAATATGACTTAATTCTTCTTTATCAAACCCACCCGTATTTACAATGATGCTGTGTACTTCATAGCCTTTTTCTTCTGTAAGATATTTTACACAAAAGGAAGTGTCTAATCCTCCACTAAATCCTAAAACTACTTTTTTTGACATTATTTCTAAGTTAGTATATTAAAGATGAAATAAATGATGAAAAAATGATTTTGGTTTACTGCCACTACCATTGGTTTTATCTTTTTTCAGAAATGGTTTTAGTAATTTCCATTTCTTAAATCGTAACAATCTTTCAAATCCCTTTACATTTTCTTTGAAGTATTGTTTTGTTTCTGCTGGTTCATAATGATCTTTTGGATCATATAACATCGCCGTACACATACAGTTTTTCCTGTCTTTGCTCATAAGTATCTCATAGTTTACACAACTTTTACAACCGGCCCAAAAAGCTTCGTCTTGTGTCAATTCGGAATACGTTACGGGTTCATATCCCAGATCACTATTAATTTTCATAACAGCTAATCCGGTAGTTAATCCAAAAACCTTTGCTTCAGGATATATTTTTTTTGAAAGGTCAAATATTTTTTTCTTGATAGATTTCGCTACACCTGTTTTTCTAAAGGCAGGGGCTACAATTAATCCGCTATTAGCAACATATTCACCATGGCTCCATGTTTCAATATAACAAAATCCCACCCATTCATTAAGGTCAGTTATTGCGATAACCGCCTTGCCTTCATCTATTTTTTTTTCGATATACTCTGGTGTTCGCTTTGCAATACCAGTTCCCCTGGCTGAAGCAGATGATTCCATTTCATCAGTAATTGTTGTGGCATAGACTTTATCGGAAGGTAGGGCTACCCTTATAACGATATTATTGTTTTGCAATTTTGAAAGTATTTAAAAGATGGATTACCAATCCTGAAAATTATTTCCGGGGATTACTTCACTGACAGGGACCATGGTGAAGGGTTTGACCTGTCAGAATTCAGGGCGGCGTCGTGGACGGGAAAATACAAACAAATCATATCCTACCGCATACACACCACATGTAATAGGTGCATGAAAGGCCATTTGTTTTGTATGTGTCAAAATGTTCGGCATGTAATAAAACATGTTGTAAATTGAGAACAAATGTATAATATTAATTGATTTTAAGGCTAAATATTTTGTTATAAACCAAAAATTATGGAATCAGAAAAACTGCCTTTAACCGAACAACCGTTAGAAGTAGAAGCTCCTAAAAAGGGAAAAAGGTCTCGAAAGTTTTTTCGTAATTTTTTTCTCATTGTATCATTGGTTGGCATTTTTTGCATTTACTGGTTTTTTTATAATAGCTATAGCAATGGTGAACGAACCGGAATTTTAATAAAAATAACACATAAAGGGAACCTGTTTAAAACGGATGAAGGAGAAATGTGGCTTAGCTGTCGACAAATGACTAACCCCGAAAAGTTTTATTTTTCTGTTACAAATGATAGCATCTACGTTACCCTAAAAAATTTACAGGATGAATGTGTGCAATTAACTTATACGCAATACAGAGCATCATTACCGTGGAGAGGCGATACAAAATATATTGTAACCGGGGTTTCACCAATCAATAGGAATTAATTTGTTGCAAAGAGCAGAAAAATAGCCGGACGTTTGTGAATATCAGGTTTGTTTTTGTGCCAATCCATAACAGTCATTGTTTTGATCCATTCATCTTTTCCTGTAATATCTACTGCTATACACAATTTGGTTTTTGAATTACAAGTTTTAAGTAAAGACTCAATCATTTGATTATTTCTGTATGGTGTTTCAATAAAAATTTGTGTACACTTTTTCTTTATTGATTCTGTCTCTAAATCCTTTATCGCTTTGGCACGAAGGTTATTATCAATTGGAAGATACCCTGCAAATTGAAATTGCTGTCCGTTCATACCACTTGCCATTAAGGCTAAAAGGATTGAATTGGGGCCAACTAAAGGCTTTACATGTGCTCCTGTTTCTTGTGCGATTGCAATTAAAGCTTGCCCAGGATCGGCAACACCCGGACAGCCTGCTTCGCTAACGATACCAATATTCTTTCCTTCTTTTAAATATTGTTTAAACTTATTCGAAGCTTCATTTTCAATTACATGCCATTCGTAATCATCAATTACAATATCCTCATTTGGTAAATAGTTTTTCCATAGCTGTTTGAAGAAGCGACGGGTTGTTCTTTCATTTTCTACAAAA
This sequence comes from Chitinophagaceae bacterium, assembly GCA_024643655.1. GTDB lineage: Bacteria > Bacteroidota > Bacteroidia > Chitinophagales > Chitinophagaceae > JJ008. The sequence continues at coordinate 34,663 of JAHEMM010000013.1, forward strand.
AAAACCTGCGTGTCTTTTATCGCAGAAATTACATATTGCGGAATAGTATTTAAACTGTCTTCTGCCAAAATAGACGGTATCAGATAAACTGTAGGCACTGTTTTTTAATTGTTTTTCACTTTATGAACACTTAATGTTGCGGCTATGATGGCATAAGCAGGGGCCAGGATAATCGCCAAATGCATCATGTAAAATAAAAGTCCGTTACCGATGGATAAGCCTTTATGCCTGCTTGTAAATCCTATACTTTGTGAAAGTGATAAATTAATTCTTGTATAGCTATAATCATGCATCGAAAATCCGAAATAATAACATTCCATCAATAATGCAATAACGGGAGTTACCCAGCCAATTACAGGAATTAATGATAATAGGATAAGGGCAATCAAATAAATAGATTGCCAGCCACAATTCCTTAAGGCAAGCTTAATATTACGGAAACAATCTTTTCTGATATCCTTCCAGTTAAATTGATGGTCTTTTCCTTCAATAATAGCTTCAGTCTTTTCACTCAGGTAGGCGAAAACAGGTGACCCGATAATTAAAATAAAATACTTAAAAAAAGAAAAATAAAATAGTACTAAAATAAGGTTAAGCATCATTCCAGTCATTACGAATAAAAAACTAAGCCATTCGCTTCTTTCCTGCTGTAACCAACTTTCAATTCTTAGTTGGCTATTAATCCATGCAATAACTTGACTTGAAGATTGCCAGAAAACAAACATGCCTGCAATAAATAATAGCGAATAAATTATTCCTGGACCAATGATCCATTTGGTCAATTTATTTTCTCGAATAAAGCGGCGAGCTTCATCCCATGATTGGAATGCTATAACAATTTCTTTCAACAAAGCCTTAATTTGGGTGGTAAATATAGTGAAAGGAGAATAAGGAAAAGGATATAGTACGTTGAAAATGGACCCAATTATGAAGAAAATACCATTGAAATTCTATCGTAGAAGCGATGTCGCACAAGTTGCAAAAGAATTATTAGGAAAGTTATTAGTATCTACAATTGGGAATAAAAAAACAATTGGACGTATAGTTGAAGTAGAAGCTTATAACGGAATAGTTGATAAAGCTTCGCATGCTTTTAATGGTAAGCGAACAAAAAGAACATCAATAATGTTTGCTGATGGAGGCGTTGCTTATATTTATTTATGTTACGGTATTCATCATTTGTTTAATGTAGTAACAAGTAATGAAGGAGATCCAAAAGCTATTCTTATAAGGGCATTAGAGCCTGTTGCAGGATTTGATGTAATGTTAAAAAGAACTGATAAAAGAAAACAAGATTCTTTTTTAACTAGTGGCCCTGGCAAATTATCAAAAGCTTTGGGAATTTCTATTTCTCAAAATGGACAGCAACTGAATGGGAATACTATATACCTGGCAGATGATGGAGTTGTATATTCAAAAAATGAGATTTTAAGTTCACCCAGAATAGGAATTGATTATGCAGAAGAAGATGCTTTATTGCCTTACAGATTTTACAAAGCAAATTGCAACTATGTTAGCGGTAATTCAAAGTAGCATTTTTTAGAATCGGGGGCAGTTCAATTTTTTTAAACTTGGATCGGAAGGTTTACGAATATAAATTAATGAAATTTCATTACCACCTCTTGTGTTAGATGCTGTTTTTAAAGAGCTAACATTAATATCGTAAGTATAACCTAGTTGTATAGATTTAAACTCAAGCCCAAAGTAAGGTATGATGGCATCATTGAAACCACTAAATCGAGACCAGGCTCCTAGATAAACATTTACAGGATCATCTTCATCTCTATTTACATTGTAAGCAAACGCTCCGCCAGCCATCATATTTTGTGCTTTTGCCTGCATGCTAAAGTTTGCAGAAAAGTGAACTGCATTGTAGCTGCCAACAGGAATTTTTCCGCCTGCTTGTAAAGTAGTTCTGGGAGATAAAATAAAATCACCACCTTGAAAACTTTCTTTAGGTCTGTTGATGTGATACATTGATGCACCAACATAAAAATTGTTATATCCGTTTGTAGTGCCTGAATATAGTATGCCGGCATTTATGTCTACATAACTAACGTTGATTTGATTGTTTAGAAAGATTTCGCCTGTAGTGCCTGGAACAAAACCAAGGGGTGTTAACTCATCCTCAAACACAACTTTGGTTACATCTAATCTTTTATTTAGGTATGCCCCCTGAAAACCGGCGCTAATTGAATGATATCCATTTTCATCCAAACCTTTGTGATAAGCTAGAGATATACCTGCGCCATTTGTTACCAAAACACCATCTCCTGCTCGGTCAGAAAAACCTAATATGCCAACTCCCATTTGGTCTATTTCCGGCAATCGATTTTTTAAAACACCAAAATCAACAGAAGCAGTTTTAGTTTCAAAAGCTTTCAAAATAGTAGGCCATTGATTACGATAATTACCAGCAACTCTGAAACTGCCATCAAATTTTCCTGTTAACGCTGGATTTAGGGTTAAGGGAGAGGCAAAGAATTGCGAAAAATTAGGATCCTGTGCATTTGAAACACAAATCATTACCACAAAAATCGCAAGGGTAGAAATTATTTTTTTCATCTCAACAATTAATATTTTTTCTGATTTGATAAATCAGTAACCAAAGCCCGGGAAAGTTCAGTTTTTAACGAATTTATTTTATTGAAATTGCCCAAACTCGAAAACTACTCATCATAATTAAACGAAATGGAAAAGTACAACTTTTTAAAGACCTTTTTTGTAGAATTATTGCTGCATGGAAAAGTTATGAACTATTTATGATGAGCTTCTTGAGTAAATCTTAAAACATTGTAAATTAGACTTGTAACTCGCAATATATAGTGTTTTTTCTACTTCCTACATCTGTACTTTTGTACCAAAGGCAAGATCTCCGGCATCTCCAAGCCCGGGAACAATGTATCCTTTAGCTGTTAATTCATCATCAATATCACCGCACCAGATTGTTACAGAAGGTTCTTCTCTTTTTACATATTCAATACCAACAGTACAGGCAATAGCAACAACGATATGAATCGATGATGGTTTCCCTTCTTCTTTTAAATAGTGAATGGTTTTTACCAGCGAAGAACCAGTTGCTAACATAGGATCAGAAATAATAAGAACTCTATTCTCTAATTCTGGGCAAGAAACATAATCAAGGCTTATCTCAAAACTTCCATCCTTATTATGTTTTCTATATGCCGAGATAAAAGCATTGTCGGCCTGGTCAAAATAATTCAATAGGCCATTATGTAATGGTAAGCCTGCCCTTAAAATGGTAGCAAGAACAGGTTGTTCTTTTAACATCTTATGCGTAGCAATTCCAAGTGGAGTCTGCGTTTCTTTTTCTTCAAATGGTAAAACCTTACTTATCTCATAAGCTGCTACCTCTCCAATGCGTTCCAGATTGCGACGAAAACGCATACGATCAGTTTGTATAGCTACATTTCTTAATTCACTTACCCAATTACTTACTAAAGAATGTTGTTGACTTAGATTAACGATCATAGCTATTGATTATTTTATATTTTAGATTGAACTTTGACAAACATTCAAAATCTTTGCAAGAGTGCATTTTGGCAAATCTAAAATGTAAATTCTGCAATCTAAAATATAAGTATGATTTATCGGGTAATTGGTGTAATAAGTGATAATTCGCAGCAAGGAGTAGAAATTTCATTTGTTGAATTTCTGGAGCAGGGAGGTAAATGGAGTTTTGAAGTTGTAAATTCTGAAATATATTCTTTTTCAGAAGATTGGATTGCTAAACTAAACGAAATTGAAAAATTAACTTCAATAGATTATTTGCAATTGCATTCAGATTTTGGGCATTTTATCGGTCAGTTGATAAATACGTTTATTGAACAACATCAACTTCATTATAAAATTGCAGTGATTGGATCACTTGGATACCTGGTTACTGATATCCAAAGCAGGAAAATGATAATGCAAATTGGAAATGGGGCTGTTATTGCAGCTCTCACAAGGTTACCTGTTGTTAGTGACTTTTATTCATTAGATGTTGCCCTTGGCGGTAATGAAAGAAACGGGCATCTTTTAGAAAATAAATTAAACAGTGATACTGTAAGCAAATCTGTACGATGTGCATTCATGGGTGTGTTAAGGTGGAGAGAGGAATTTAATGTATTTGCTGCTGAAACTGGGGCATCTCGAAATAGTATTGGCGGTGCTTTATGGTTAGGACAAGATGCGTAATCATCTTGTTTAAGTTTTAAAAAATAGATTGCAGATTATCAGTATTTTCAAGGCAATCAAATAGAAGATCAAAACTTACTTCAATGGCTACAAGTAAAAAAAATAGTTCAATAAAAAATGGAATTACAGATTTTCCAGTTCGGGATTCAGTAGCGGAAGCAATGCAGTTTAAAAAAATACAAAAAAGATTTCCTCAACAGTTTGAACATATTTTCCCTGATAATCTTGCTCCCAGGACTGTTGTTATTATTCCATCATTAACAATGGATATTGAAATTCTTTCAAAGATCAGTGGCGTAAATCATTATGAGGAAAGGCTGCTTTGTATGCTGATGTTATTACGAATGCCTCGTACGAATGTAATCTATATTACCAGTGAAACAATTGATCCGATTATTATTGATTATTACTTGCATTTATTGCCCGGTATCACGGGGTATCATGCTAAAAACAGACTCACATTATTGAGTTGCCACGACTCATCACCAAAGCCATTAATAGAAAAAATACTAGAGAGGCCGAGATTAATACAACGGATTAAAGATTTTATTCCCCCCGATCATGAAGCACATATGTCTTGTTTTATTGTAACAGAACAAGAAAGATCATTAGCAGTTCAATTACAAATTCCGATTTATGGTTGTGATCCGGATTTATATGAATTAGGCAATAAAAGCAATGGCAGAAAAATTTTTAGAGAATGTGGTTTAAATGTAGCTCCTGGTTTTGAAGACCTGCGCACAGAAGAAGATATTATTGAAGGCTTGTTCAAAATGAAAGAACAAAACCCTTCTTTACGAAAAGGAGTTGTGAAAATAAATGACGGATTTTCTGGTGATGGGAATGCCGTATTTAATTATACGGGAGCTGAAAAAACTACTGATTTAAAAGGATGGATAAGAGACAATCTAAAAAATAAATTAAAGTTAGTAGCTGAAGACCTTACCTATGATAAGTTTATTGGAAAGTATAAAAGTATGGGAGGTATCGTAGAAGAATTTTTGGAAGGGAATGTAAAAGAATCGCCATCTGTACAATGTAGGATTACTCCAAATGGGCATGTTGAAATTATTTCTACGCATGATCAGGAATTAGGAGGCGATAGTGGTCAGGTATATATCGGTGCACATTTTCCTGCCTCTGTTGAGTATGCTGTTGAAGTAAGTAAAATGGGGAAATGTGTAGCAACATCACTCATGAATAAAGGAGTGCTTGGCAGGTTTGCAGTTGATTTTATTTCTGTAGAAGAAAAAGATGGATGGAAGCATTATCCTATAGAAATAAATCTTCGAAAAGGTGGAACAACACATCCATTTCTTATGTTGCAATTTCTTACAGGCGGTATATACAAAGAAGACGAAGGGAAATATTACACATCTCAAGGTCATCTTGTTCGCTATTATTTCTGCTCTGATAATTTAAAAAGCGAGAATTACCGTGGACTTAGTCCACATGATTTGATTGATATAGCCATGATAAATGATTTGCATTATGATGGTACCTCGCAGGAAGGAATAATGTTTCATTTGATTGGAGCATTATCGCAATATGGAAAGCTAGGTGTAGTATGCGTAGGCAGTACTCCACAAAGAGCCAGAGAATATTATGCAAAAATAATATCAGTACTTGAAAAGGAGTGTTGAGTTATTAATGTCGGCCGTAATGACAATTCCCTATTTCATCTGTATCAATATGGATTAGTAAGTATTTAATATTTTTATTTTTTTGCCCGGGGAATTTAATTTTTTAAAGTTTTATAATTACCGGTTCAATGTTGCTGCATCCATATTCATCCAGGTGCCTTCATTAACTGTAAATGAAACTTCTTTTTTAAGAACCTTTTGGGTTGTTTACATCCCATTTATTTTTTTCCTGACTAAATACAATGCCAAAAAAAAACTGTAAAAATTACAGCAAAAAATAGTTTTTTTTAATCGCAATTCGCTTTAAAGTGATTTTGAAACTGCAATGAAGATACTTTATCCAAATCAGTTATAAAACTTGGTTTAAAACGGTGAAAAAATCATAAATTGAACATTCCCACTCTATGATATCAATTGGCCATTAAACATTTAATGATGAAAGCTAAATCTATCAAAGGAAAATCAACAGAAGAAATTAAAACTGCATTGGCAGAAACTATCGATGATGATTTTAAACCAACTTTGGCGATTGTGTTCCTATCCATTAAACAAGACAGAGAAACTATTACCAAATTATTGGACGAAAAAGGGATTCAAATTTTTGGAGCCACTACTTCCGGCGAATTTATTGACAGTGAAATAATGGAAGGCGGTACCGTCATCATGCTGCTGGATATTCCGGAAACCCATTTCAAAATCATTTTTCATGAAGCAAAGGACAATGTTTACGAGAAAGCAAAGCAATTAGGAAAACAGGGCAAAGAATTTTTTACAAATCCTGCATTCATCATTGCCTCCGGTTGGATGCACATGGATGCGGAACAGATCATAAAAGGAATTGAAGATGGATTTGGTAGAGAAGTCTCCATTTTTGGCGGAGTGGCTGGTGATGACCTGACTTTGAAAGATCCTAAAGTTTTCAATAATGAACGTATAAGTACAACAGGCCTTGTGGCTCTTATACTGGATACAGATAAAATGGAAGTAACCGGAATTGCCACTTGCGGATGGAAACCCATCGGTATTTCAAAAACAATCACCAAAAGTGAAGGCAATGTGGTGTACAAGATAGATGATGAGCCGGCACTAGACCTGGTGATGAAATACCTTGGTCTGAACCTGGGAGATCAACCGATCAATAACACCGTATTCAATCTGGGTGCTTATTATCCTTTACAGCTCGAAAGAGAGAATGCTCCGCCTGTGATGAGAACTGCGATGCTTGGAAATGCGGAAGACCGGTCGCTCATTTGTGCCGGTAATATTCCACAAGGCTCTAAAGTTAAATTCTCACTTCCTCCCGATTTTGATGTGATTGATACGGTGGTTGAAGATTGTAATAGCCTGAAAGAAGAAAATCAAAATGATGCGGATGCAATCATTATGTTCTCCTGTATCAGCCGTTATCTGTCTTTCGGCGTAATGACTAAAGAAGAAATTGAGAGAGTGATGAACGTCTGGAATGTCCCCTTCATCGGTTTTTTTACTTACGGAGAGTTTGGGAAATCCAGGAAAGGTAAACATGAATTTCATAACAACACTTGTTGTGTAGTTGCATTAAAAGAAAAATAGTAAATCTTTTTTATAACCAAAAACAAACAGTATGAAAAAGGGAATGATTAAAGTAAGCGTTATGTATCCCAATATTGATGGGAAAAAATTTGACATGGATTATTATATTTCATCTCATGTACCGTTGGTTTCAAAAACCCTGGGTGATGTATTACAAGGAGCCAGCTTTGATAAAGGATTAAGTGGCGGAGCTCCTGGTACACCAGCAACTTATGTTGCCATGGCAAATCTCTTTTTTAATTCAATGGAAGAATTTGGCAATGCTTTTGCCGTTGCTGCACCAATATTTATAGGCGACCTTCCGAATTTTACCGATATCGAACCGGTGGTTCAGATAAGCACGGTGGTTATTTAATTTTTTTAAAGTGTAAAAAAATATTTATTGCATGCAAGCAAAATCGATTCATGGTAATTCTATAGATGAAATTAAATCTGCTTTGGATATAAGTATGTCAGATGGTTATAAACCTACAGTAGCTATTGTGTTTATCTCAATAAAGCAAGATAGAAAAGCTGTGGCAGAATTACTACATCAAAAAGGTATTGATATTTTAGGCGCTACTTCCTGCGGAGAGTTTATTAACGGCCATCAAAGCGAAGGCGAAACAGTTATGATGTTGCTGGATCTATCAAAAGAAAACTATTCCATTCTTTATGAAGAAATAGGTGAACGAAGTATAGGCGATGCTGCTGATCAATTGGCATGTGATGCATTACAAAAATTTAAAAACCCCTCATTAATCGTTTGCAGTACTGGCATGTCTGTAAAAGGAGAATATTTTGACGGGGCATCAATGGTGAAAAGCATTGAAAAAAAAATAGGTCCGGATAAAATATTTTTTGGTGGTATGGCAGGAGATGATGGAACCTATTCAGGCAGTTACATATTTACACATGGAAAAGAAACTGATTTAGGCATAGCAGCTATTGTATTAAATGGCGATAAAGTTTTGCTGCAAGGTATGGCTATTACAGGGTGGAAACCGATGGGCATTGCCCGAACGGTAACGAAAAGTGCAGGGAGCACTATTTACACTATTGATAATATGCCTGCAGCAGATATGTATTTCAAATACCTTGGGAGAGAAGATAAGAAGACAGACCGGGCATTTAATTTAACGGATGAACTCGGTTTTTCTTATCCTTTTATTACAGAGAGAGAACCAGGCGGCGAAACAATTTTAATAACACCAAGGGGTATAGATTATAATGAAAATGCCTTAGTTGTTGACATTCCAACTAAAGAAGGCACAAAACTCTGGTTCTCCATGCCTCCGGATTTTGATATTGTTGAAGAAATTATTGATGAAGCAAACCAATTGAAAGGTAGCAATCAGTTGGATGCTGATGCTTTATTAATTTTTTCCTGTGCAGGACGACAACCTGTATTAGGTCCATTGACCACGGCGGAAAACGAAGGGTTACATGAAGTTTGGAAAACACCGATGGCCGGATTTTTTACCTATGGCGAAATCGGCAGAGCCAAAAAAGGAAAACAGGAATTTCATTCCGGCGCCTGTTGTTGGGTAACATTAAAAGAAAAAATATGAAAATAAAACTGATCCTTCTTTCTGTACTTTTTTATTCCTGTTCATCTGAGCAGTACAACGGAAAGATCATTGACATGCATGTCCACTCTTACACACAGAGTGATTTTGGTGAAAGAGAACCGGCTGCTGATCACTACGGCAATAAGGGTTCATCAAATGCAGATCAACACATGATGGCAACTTTCGATGCCTTTAAACATTTGAATGTCAGCAAAGCGGCTGTCAGCGGTAATCCTGAAAGTGTAGAAAATTGGTTCACAAAAGACAGCAGCCAACTCGTCATCAGAGGAATTTTAATGTTTGCCCCAGATGATTATGGAATGGATTCTGTGAAGTTTGAAAAGATGATACTAGATAAGAAAATTGAAATTTTTGGAGAACTTGCTCCCTATTATTCCGGCACTACATTAAGTGATTCTGTCTGGCAGCCCTACTTACGCATCTGTGAAAAATATGATATCCCGGTAGCTGTGCATACTGGAGGTGGTGATCCTGGTGGAACGTATTCCTGGTCGCCAAAAGCAAGACTAAAATTAGGAGACCCTTATTTAATTGAAGATGTTTTAGTAAGATATCCTAAGCTAAGAATATATATGATGCATGCCGGTGGTGAGGACTGGCCGGAGCATGGCATCAGGCTTATGGCTTATTATCCCCAACTCTACGTTGATCTCGGTGTAATGCTTTGGGTAGAGCCCAATACACAACGGTATATCACGGAGTTTTTACATAATGTAAAACAGGCGGGTTATTTAAACAGGGTCATGTTTGGCTCCGATCAGATGATATGGCCGGGTGCCATTCAACAATCAATTGATTTCCTCAACAGCCTGGATTTTTTAACCAAAGAAGAAAAAGGAGATATTTTTTATAACAACGCAGCAAGATTTTTAAAACTGGAGAAATAACATGAAAGCAAAATCAATAAAAGGAAAATCAACGGAAGAAATCAGTGCTGCATTAACTGAAAGTATGGCCGACGGATTTCAACCGACACTTGCTCTTGTTTTTATTTCGGTAAAGCAAGATAGGTCTTCCATTATCAGCCTACTTGATAAAAAAAATATTCAGATTTTTGGAGCCACAACGGGAGGTGAGATATCAGGTAGCGACATCAGCCACGAAGGAATTTCTGTCTTATTATTGGACATGGACCCGGCCAACTTCAAAATATTGTTTGATGATTATGCGGGTAGGGAAGTTGCGGAAGTAACTGAGGTAATGACGAAGCAGGCATTGACGCATTTTTCAAAACCGGCCTTTATATTATGCAACAGCATCGAAAAGCCCCAGGATATAGGATTGGGCGAAATAATATTGCAATCCGTTTCCCATGTGGCTGGAAATGATGTTACCATTTGGGGTGGTGGTGCAGGCGACGACCTGATATACAAAGATACTTTTGTATTCAATAATACCAACAATTCCAATCAGGGAATACTGATGCTGCTGTTGAATGAAGATAAAATATTGGTGAAAGGTCTGGCTGCTTCAGGCATGAAGCCCATGGGTACTGAAAAGGTCATTACGAAGTCAGAAGGAAGCTGGATTCTTGAAATTGATAACCAGCCTGCTGCTGACGTTGTGACGAAATATATGGGCGAAAGTCTTTCTCCAGAAGATTTCAAAGATTTCAAAATAAAGAACATTTTTTTAAATCTATTGAGGGAAGATAGTAGCAGTATAATCCGCACTACACTTGGCTTTAACATGGACACCAAAGGGATTACTGTATCAGGCAAAATAAAGCCCGGTGATAAATTCAGATTCACTTTCCTGCCCGATTTTGATGTATTGACCGAAGTCAGCAAAGATGCAAAGCAATTTCAACAAACAGAAATGCCAGAAGCAGATGCCCTTGTTATGTTTTCTTGTATTGGGCGCATTAATGCATTTGGTCCGATGACTTCCGAAGAATTACAAGGGATACAAACTGTGTACAATGTACCCATGGCCGGGTTCTTTTCTTACGGCGAATATGGGCGAGCAACCGGTGGCAACAATGAATTTCATAACATGACCTGCTGCTGGGTAGCAATAAAAGAAAAATAAAAAACTAATATGAAAGCGAAATCAATCAAAGGAAAATCAACAGAAGAAATCAGTGCTTCATTAATTGAAAGCATGGTTGACGGATTCAAGCCAACTTTAGCCATTGTATTTATTTCTATTAAACAGGACAGAGAAGCTATTTGCAATTTACTTGATGAAAAAGGTATTCAGATATTCGGTGCTACTTCTGCAGGTGAATTTATTGATGGTGAAGTTGAAGCAGGCAGTACGGTCATGCTGTTACTCGACATGGATCCTGCTTATTTTAAAATAGAATTTCTTGAAACAAGCACTGAGATGGCCTTTGAAAATGCAAAGAAGATTGGCAGTATCGGAAATGAAGCTTTTGCCAATCCTTCATTAATAATAGCAACCGGTGGAATATTTATCGATGGTGAAAAAATTATAGAAGGTGTCATGCAAGGATTTGAAGAAGCTGCCTCATCTGCAGAAAGGGAAGTGACCGTTTTTGGAGGAATGGCTGGAGATGATTTACTAGGTGAAAAACCAATTGTTTTTACCAACAGAAAAAACAAAGACAATGCAATTATTGCACTTATTATTGACGGAGATAAAATAGAGGTAAGTGGTGTTGCATCTTGTGGCTGGAAAGCTGTTGGTACCACTAAAACAGTTACTAAAAGTGAAGGTAATATTATCTATACCATCGATGATAACCCGGCATTAGACATGTTGATAAAATACCTGGGTGTTGAGGTAAAGCTGGAAGAGAATAAAGAAATCGTATCATTTCAAAGCTCTTGGTATTACCCTTTGCAGTTGGAAAGGGAAAATTTAGATCCTGTCATACGTACAAGTAGGTTTGCCAATACAAAAGACCGTTC
>JAHEMM010000163.1 GCA_024643655.1 Chitinophagaceae bacterium
CTTCCAAAGCCGAAATACCTTCTTTTTTATGTATATCAACAGGTATTCCACGTCCATTATCTTCAGTTGTTATAGAGTTATCTTCATTTATTGTAACAGAAATAGTATCACAATGTCCAGCCAAAGCTTCATCAATAGAGTTATCTACTACTTCATATACTAAATGATGAAGACCTCTCACACCAACATCTCCAATATACATCGATGGACGCATACGTACATGCTCCATACCTTCTAAAGCCTGAATATTATCTGCTGAATAATCCTGTTTTTTAATTTCGTCGCTCATATTTTTTTATACTTTTATTTTAATCTTTTCACATAAAAAAATGATGCGTGCTGCACCATTTTAGGATACTTACAAAGATAACCATTTATCAATCCATTTAAAAGTATTTTATCGATTAAACGTTTAAATTATCAACATTTGTTAATTAATTAAAAGTTCATTAAATCGCTTAAAAATAGCCTTAAAATTGATTTTGTGTGATTTTATTTGTTTCAAAAAATTAGAATAATTAATAATTCCTTAAATCTACTATATTATAGTTTTGAATTCCTCTTAGGATCCAAAAAAGGGTCTTAAAATTGGTTTTTAAAACACTTTCTTTCCTTTTACTAATTAATTTAAAATCAATCAATTAAGTAAAAGGGGTTTTGCTTATATTATTTTTTTTTCTACCTTTAGATAAACCAACTAAATAAATAACCAATGAAAAAAATTAATTTTTTACTGCTGGCATTGCTATTTACCAGTTTATCATTTTCACAAATAGCTTATTTACAATACCGCCAAGTCCCACAAAATGAAGATTCCAAATTTGTAGAAAGAGAGACCAAATACTGGTCTAAAGTTGCAAAAGCAGCCATAGACAAGGGTCAACTTAACGGCTGGACATTATGGAGAAAAATAGGCGTTACCAAAACGGATGCCCCAAATTATGTGTTTGTAAATTCTTATAACAATTTAAAACAATTAGATGATAATAATGCATGGAGCGATAATTTAAGCGCCTTAGGTTCAGTTAAACCAAATGAGGTTGAAACGAACTCTTTTACTACACTTACTTTTGATTATTACATCCAACTTGAAGACTTTATTGAAGGCGAATACAAATACTGTATTGTCAATTATGCCAAACCATCTGACCTTGTTGCGTTTATTGAAGAAAACAAAACGCTTTGGAAACCCTTTCACTCCAGTAATATTAAAAATGGCAACGGTATGACTGCCTGGGGAATGGCCTCGGTAATATATCCTGCTGGAAATCTGGATAGATTTACAGTAATTACCTGGGATGGGTTTAACAAACTTTCTGATGCCATGGAAAACCTAAGATTTAGAACTATGGATGGAAATTCAGATAATCCGTGGGCAGACATATTATCTAAATCTAAGATGAATGAGATTCTTCCAAATGGTTTTGAATACCGTATTTTATATGAACGTGTGATGACAGTGGAGTAAAATACATTTCATTTTATCGAATAAAAAAAAGCCTGTTTTTAAACAGGCTTTTTTTTTAATTCAGATTTAATTTAAGACTTTACATAAGCATCTGAATGTACTTTGGCAACCGCTCTTCCACTTGGGTCGTTCATATTTTTAAAACTTTCATCCCACTCTAATGCAATTTTAGTGCTACAAGCAACACTTGCTTCTTGTGGTACACATAAAGCAGCCGCATCACTAGGGAAATGTTCTGCAAAAATTGAACGATAGTAAAACTCTTCTTTACTTGTTGGCGTTTGCAATGGGAATTTGTATTTGGCATTCGCTAATTGCTCATCACTTATTTCATTTGCAACCATTAACTTTAGCGTATCAATCCAACTATATCCAACACCATCACTAAATTGTTCTTTTTGTCGCCATGCCACACTTGCTGGCAACATGTCTTCAAAAGCTTTTCTTACTACCCATTTTTCCATGCGCTCTCCATTAATCATTTTATCTTGAGGATTAATACGCATGGCGACATCCATAAATTCCTTATCTAAAAACGGCACACGACCTTCAATACCCCATGCGGCCAAACTTTTGTTGGCACGTAAGCAATCATACATGTGAAGTTTGCCTAATTTACGCACTGTTTCTTCATGAAATTCTTTAGCATTGGGTGCTTTATGGAAATACAGATAACCACCGAACATCTCATCTGCCCCTTCGCCTGACAATACCATTTTTATTCCCATGGACTTAATCACTCTTGCCATTAAATACATAGGTGTGCTCGCTCTAATGGTAGTAATATCATAAGTTTCAAGATTATAAATGACATCTCTAATGGCATCAAGCCCTTCCTGAATAGTAAATTTTATTTCATGATGCACCGTACCAATATGATCGGCTACCTTTCTGGCTGCTGCTAAGTCTGGAGAACCTTCTAAACCTACTGAAAAAGAATGTAATTGAGGCCACCAAGCAGCTTGGGTATCATCAGATTCTATTCTCTTTTCAGCATATTTTTTTGCAATGGCAGAAGTGACTGATGAATCTAATCCACCAGATAATAATACGCCATAAGGCACATCGCTCATTAATTGTCTATGTACAGCAGCTTCCAAAGCTACTTTTATGGCTGTTATACTGGTTTCATTTTCTTTAACAGCATCATATTCCGTCCAGTCTCTAACATACCATTTCACAAATTCTCCGTCTTTACTCGACATATAATGCCCTGGAGGAAACAATTGTATTTTAGTACATACTCCTTCCAATGCTTTTAATTCAGAAGCAACATAAAAAGTCCCGTTTTGATCCCAACCAATGTATAAAGGAATAATTCCCATGTGATCGCGAGCTATAAAATACTCGTCCTTTTCTACATCATAAATTGCAAAACCAAAAATGCCATTCATTTCATCAATAAAATGAACCCCTTTTTCTTTGTATAAGGCTAATATAACCTCGCAATCACTTTCTGTTTGAAAGGTATATTTACCAGCAAATTGTTTCCGTAATTCACGATGGTTATAAATTTCGCCATTTGCTGCTAAAATCAATTTTTTATCTTCGCTAAAAAGGGGTTGTTTTCCTGAAGCAGGATCGACAATAGCTAAACGCTCATGGGCTAATATTGCTTTTTCATTACTATAAATTCCACTCCAATCTGGTCCACGATGACGAATCCTTTTTGACATTTCCAATAATTGAGGACGCAAATCTTCAGATTTCTGCTTTAAATCAAATGCGCATACAATTCCACACATAACAATA
>JAHEMM010000164.1 GCA_024643655.1 Chitinophagaceae bacterium
CCTGTATGGTCTCCTCCAGTGTACCAAAATTGATCAGCCCAACTTGCCACCTCGTTATTAGGGGTTTGATTGATGCCATCACCATTTCCAGCTTTATAATAAACGGTATATTCACCATCATTAAGGTCAATTGAACTTAGTGTAGGGCAACTTCCAGTATTGGTTCCTACAGTTCCGTTTTCGTAACAATAACTTGTCATAGCATCATACGAAGTATTAATGGTTGTTCGGTTTCCTGTACCAAAAGTTTCCTCTAAAAATTTGTAATTAACTGCATAGGAAATAGGTGAAGTGTTACATTCATTTTCTTCATCAGAATCTACAATTCCATCATTATCATCGTCGATATCAATATTATCAAAAATACCATCGTTATCACTATCATAAAATAGTTGTACCCCTGTACCTTGAATCACAAAATCGTAAGTGCCTTCATTGGAGTCATTATTATTGATAGTAACCGTACAGGATTGTGTGCCTAATGTACCAGTATAGGTAATGCTAAACGTAGTCGTTCCTCCTGCACTAACAGGCGTACTGTAAGCCGTTCCTGTAATGGCAAAGTTTGTTGTATTAGATAAGGTTATGCTGCTAATGTTCAATGCTGCTGTACCTGCTGTGTTATCAATGGTAAATGTTCTTTGTAGTGTGGTACTAACACTAATGGATCCATAATCTGTACCGTCTACATTATCAGGAGTTGAATCGCCATCTACAATTTCGGTAGAGACTGTTCCTCCCAAAATTTTAATTTCAGGAGCGGGCGTAAAGGAAGTCCCAGAAATTGTGAATGTATAAGGGTTTTCATTGCTATCGTTATTATTGATGCTTACTATAGCAGTATGGGTTCCATTTGCTAATGGATTATAGGTTACAATAAATGTAGTATTCGTTCCACCAGATATGTTTGCGTTTTGTGCTGGTTGAGATGTAATCGAAAAATATCCAGAAGTGTTACTAGTAAATGTAATATTAACACCTTGTGAAACAATAAGAGTACTTAAAGCATGAGCTGTATTATGTATGTTAAACGTATGTGGTGTACTTGAAGCAGTTGCAACGGTACCCCAAGCAGTATTATCTGTGGTTGCAGGTGTAGTATCTCCACTTACAATACTAACACTTAACCCTCTAATATCTATTTCTGGTGAAGGTGCTATCCCAGTTCCCTGTACAGCAAATGTCCATGGAGTTTCATCACCATCATCACTATTAATAGTAATGGTAGCATTCCTTACTCCTAGAGCACTAGGCGTAAAGGTTACTGTAAATGTAGCTGATGAACCTTTATTAATAGTGGTTATTGGGTTCGTTACAACAAAATCCGCTGCATTGGTACCAGATACCGTAATACTACTAACCGTTAAACTAGGATTTCCGGCTCCAGCCCAAGTATTTTGTATAGTAAACGATTTAGGATTTGCAACACCTACTTCAGTATTACCAAATTGAGTCCCTTTAGCAGTTGTTGGAGTTGTGTCACCTATTGGTATGTTTGTTAAAGGCGATCCTCCTTGAACATTGATATCCTGATCTCCATTAGATCCATAACCCCTTATAACAAAATCATACGGATTTTCATCACTGTCATTATTGGCAATTGTAAGTGTAGCTGTTTTTAATCCAATTGTACTAGGATTAAACGTTATGCTAAATGTAGTACTTCCACCCGCTGCAATTGAAGCTGATGGATTTGCAGTTACTGTAAAGTCTGCTGCATTGGTTCCTGAAATAACTATATAAGTTGGACCAGTTCCTGTTAAACCTAATAATGCAGTTCCAGTATTTTGAATCGTAAAAGTATTAACAACTGTACCTGATGTAATATCAGTTACTCCAAAATCAGTTTTATCGGTAGTTGAAGGTGTTGTATCACCATCAACTATGGTAGTAGCATTACCTTGAATGTTTATTTCAGGAGCCAAATTTGATCCAGTACCTTGAATACTAAAATCATAAGGGTTTTCATCACTATCATTGTTATTTATTGTGATAATAGCAGTTCTGACCCCTAAAGCACTTGGGTCAAATGTTATACTAAATGTAGTACTTCCACCAGCAGCAATTGGAGTAGTTGGATTTGCGGTAACCGTAAAGTCTGCAGCATTAGCACCAGAAATCACCATATAAGTTGGACCTGTTCCTGTAAGGTTTAAAGCTGAAGTTCCAGTATTCTGAATAGTAAAAGTTCTAACCATGGTTCCTCCGGTAACGTTCACATTGCCAAAATCGGTATGATCGGTTGTTGAAGGCGTCGTGTCTCCATCTAAAATGGTTGTTGCGTTACCTTGAAGATTAATTTCTGGAGCAGGTGCAACACCAGTACCATGAATACTAAATGTCCAAGGATTTTCATCTGGGTCATCACTATTAATGGTAATGCTAGCAGTTCTTAAGCCGATAGCAGATGGATTAAATGATATAGTAAATGTGGCACTGCTATTTTTAATTATTGTAGTGATAGAGTTTGTAATGGTAAAGTCGGCAGCGTTGGCACCAGATTTAGTAATGCTACTAATGGTTAAGATTGTACTTGGACCATTACCACTCCCGTTAAACGTGTTTTGTATTGTAAAGGTTTTGACTACGGGACTACCAACAGAAGTACTTCCAAAATCTGTACCTTCTGCAACAGAGGGAGTAGTATCTCCCCTTGGGATGGTAATTAAAGGTGTTCCTCCTTGAACATTAATATCTTGGCTTTGAGAGAAGCCCTTAGTTATAAATAGGCATAGAAAAATGCCCAATAGAGTCAGAGTAATGTTTTTCATAAGTAGCGGTTAAATATTTAGCTTGGGGCTAAAAATTATGGTGTAAAGATTATATGAATATCTATGAAATGCAAATAAAATCGATGAAATACATTATATTTTAACATATATAAACAAAAAACCCTAGATTTTAACTTAAATCCAGGGTTTTTTATGTTAATTTAAAGAATGTTAATGCTTAATTATAAGCTTTTTAACTGCAATTTCATTTTGGTTTTCATCATCAATTTTCACAAAATAAAGGCCATTGCTTAATGTACTTGCAGAAATTGATGCATTGTTGCTAACCTCATTAAGCTGTCTTACAATTCTACCTTGCATATCAATAATTTGAATATTTAAATTAGAAAGGTTCAAATTGTTATTGAAATGAATTTTAAAATTAGTTGAAGCAGGATTAGGGATCAATGCAAATGTGTATTCCGGTTTTATGACACTTT
>JAHEMM010000014.1 GCA_024643655.1 Chitinophagaceae bacterium
TTTCCTGTAGTCATTTTATCTGCAAAATCTGTAATAGGAATTTTTAATTTAGAAACCACTTTCGTGAAAATTGGTGTGCTAAGATTATCGTTGCTGTATAGTCTGAATTCAAATTTATCAGCCTCGGCATAAGACTTCCATGATAGAGGAAATTCACCATCTGAATAATTTACTGTATCAAGTCTTGGGTCTACCCACACATTATTTATTCCGCCACGACTTACGGCACCAACAGTATTCATATAAGCTTTTCTATTGCTCCCAGCAGAACCGCTGGATTTGGTCATTTGTGCCCATACATATTTTACATAGTTAGCACTTACTGAGTTTGAGCTAACTCTACAAGAGTCGTTAAATTTGTTTAAAGGGTAAGTGCCTGCTTTTGAAAAGGTAAACATCGCTGCTTCATTACAAATTATTGTAACAGCCCCGCCTTTTGCTACTTTAACAATTGCATTGGCATTTATTGCTTTCCCTACTTTGGCACTTGTTGAAACATTGTTTTCAACTACAGATACATTGCCCTTAAAGCTATAAAGCATATAAGAGTTTTGTGCAGATGCAATAATTGCAAACAAACTACAAAGGATAAGGAATTGTAACTTTTTCATGTTGAGGAATTTTAGGTTTACTTTTTAATGGTGGTGAGGTTTAAACACCGTTTTATAATTAAATTTTTTGTGCATCCAGACTGCCCAGGCTTCATAAAAGTAAATAACGTCTACAGCCATCACAATTACTATCAAACTGAGCTTCAGGTCAACCTTCAGACGATACTTGTCATATAAATAGATGCCTAACCACACAAAAAATATTGCCGAAAGAACCTGCGCTATTTTTGCTGCCAAATGGAACCAGATATGGCTTTCCAGATAATAATGGATAAAAAATGACATGTGCACCCAACATATAATGATGGCAATAAGCACATTCATCCACAAAGGTAGCTTTTTTACATAATTTTTCTCCAAAGCCATTGAAATAATATTGGCATGAACATAAACTCCATTCATATCTGGGATAGATTTGCCATAAAACCGCTCATTCATTGGCGTAAACTTCTTATCAGCTATATCTGCAGGATCACTGTTTACATAACCAAATAAGACGATTTTATCGGCAAAGATTTCTGCATCACTCTCCTCGTAATTCATTAATTCATCATAATTAATAGTTAGATAATTGCTACCCCTGCGGGTATAATTAATCAAAACCTTACTATTTCCTTTTTTCTCTAACTTCTCAAAAGCTGTTGAGTCAAAAGCTTCAACAATTGCAGCTGAAAATGATTTATATCTTTTTTTAGCGAAATCCTCATAAAAAGGTTCAAAAGCCCGAATTGTTGAAATGTCATCTTGAAAAATATTAACGTATGCATATTTAGATGCTGTTTTGATATATGTTCCTCTTTCAAAAGCTGTATCAGCTTCCTTGCCTTTAAAACCTAGCATAGTTGCAGCTATCAGGTTTTTATTTCTTCGAAATGTTTCGCTCAATAAAGAATCTTGATAGGGATCTTTTGGCCCTTCAAAATAAGCATCTAATGCCATCACTTTTGGTTTGAAACTAGCAACTTTATCAATCAGGTATGATAACCCTTCTCTATCCAGATATCCAATATTAACAACTACAATATTTTTATCGGGAGGTGTTTTCTTCCCTTTGCCCAATTTAGAATAACTCATGTCATTGGAATCGAAATCTTTTAGTGAGAGTTTGATAGGATTAATGACACCAAGGTTAAGTGGTATTGAACCTAATACAAAAATGAAAATAAACACCCAAAGCGTAGCAAATAAGGTATCCCGCTCGTAGAGATATTTCGTAAGATGCCGGTGAAATTTTTTCTTGCCTTTAACAATTGGTGGTTGTTCCGAATGACTCATAACTTGGTTTTGGTGTTGATTTATAAAATTACAGATTTCACAATGTATATTAAGGTTGCAACTTTTAAGTAAATTATTGCTACATTCCTATACGGCAAGGCCGCTTTTTGCTGATTTACAAAACATCATTTTTTTGTTAATAAATCGAGATATTCTACTGTAAATCCGTAATTTAGTTAGTCGAATTTATGCGAATTTTTTTTTCCATAACCATTCTTATCCTTTTGTTTTGCTTTACAGGTATAAAGCAAAGCTATGCACAGTCGCCCCCAACCCCAAGAGATACTTCAATAAAAGGCCCCCAGACATTTGCCATGGTCATGGGAATATCTACTTACAGATATATAAAACCGCTATCTTATGCTGATAAGGATGCTGAAATGTTTGCAAATTTTTTGAAATCCCCGGCAGGTGGAAGCCTTAGTAATGATAATGTTTATATGCTGCTGAATGAAGAAGCTACGCTTGCTAATTTTTATGCTAAAGGATTTCAATGGTTAAGAGTTAAAAAGTTACAGGAAGGAGACAGATTGTTTATTTATTTAGCCGGACATGGTGATGCTATTAGTGAAGATGAATTTTTTTATCTGGCTTATGATTGTAATCCTGCTGGCGATAAAAATAATTATTTGGTAAGTGGCGCTATTCAAATGTTGAATGTAAAAATCAAAATTCAGAAAGAAGCAGCAAAAGGAGTAGAAGTTTATCTGGTTATGGATGCCTGCCGTTCTAATGAACTTCCTGGTGGAATTGAGGGGCAGGGATTTTTTAATTCGGCTATTTCTGAAAAAAGAGCAGGGGAAATAATTATGTTGGCAACCGGTGCAGGGCAGGAGTCACTTGAAGATCCTTCTATTGGCAATGGTCACGGCTTATTTACCTATTATCTTGTAGATGGATTGAATGGTTTAGCAGATAAAGATGGAAATAGCGATAACAAAGTAACGGTAGAGGAAATTCAGAAATATGTACAAAAAAATGTTCCAAGTATTGCGCAGACCCAATTTAAAAGAAAACAAGATCCGTATTTCTGTTGTTCAGATAATAGTAGTAAGGTAGTCAGTATTGTAGATCCAGTGTATTTAAAGAAATGGCAAGATTTAAAAATTCAGCAATCCAGAGGTGGTAATTCATTTGTATCAGGAAAGAAAAAAAAGTATGCATTTTCATTGGCGGATACATTATTGCTAGAATCGTATAATTTATTTAATGCTGCAGTAAAGGATAGCCGATTGACTGGAAAAAACTCTGCTGAATATTATTATGATATTATGGCAAAAAAATTTCCGGATAATTCATATACAATTGATGCACAATCAACATTGGCGGTGGAGTTTATCAATTTTGCGCAAAGCAAGATCAATTTATATCTGGATTGTAAGGATCCGGTCTCCATTCAACGACTAAGAGCACAGATTGATGAAGAAGAAAAGGCGGATGAAATAAAATCCAGCTTTGACCGAATGGAAAAAGTTGCCCGTCAGGAGTTTTATGAAGTAGGTAAAATGCTTGAAAGAGCTATAAGCTTTATTATGCCAGATGACCCAACATTTGCTAAGTCTTTGCAGGGAAGAATGAATTTTTTTAAGGCAAGAGGATTTTTTGGTTTTGGAAGAAGGCAAGTAGATATAAATCAAGCATTTGAATATGCACATGCTGCCAGTATTACAGATAAGAATGCAGCATACGTTATGCAAACACTTTCTGCTCTTCATTTGGAGAATAACAGAATGGATAGTGCAATATTTTATGCCTATAAAGCAATTGCAACAGCCCCTAAATGGAGGTATCCTTATGTTACATTGGCTTTTTGTTATAAGACTTTCAATAAAGTAGACTCTGCAATTAAATATTACAGAAAAGCGATTGAATTAAATAATAAAAATGCAGATGCTTATGTGGATATGGGACATTATTATTATTCATTATCAAAAGGAGATTCTGCTGTAGCCTATTACGAGAAAGCATTACAACTTGAACCAGAGAATCCTTATGCCAGCAATAATATTGGCTGGGTTAATTTTTCAAAGAAAAATTATGATCAAGCAATTGTTTACTTTAAAAGAAGCATCACTTCAAATCCGAAATTTATTAATGCATATAATGGGTTAAGCAAAACTTTTTTTGAAATAAAACAATTTGACTCAGCCCGGATTTATTATTCTAAAGCATTTGAAAACTATCAGGACAAGTCTGTCGTTAATATTTATATTGGTAATTTTTATAGGGATTTAAAGGAATATGATTCTGCTAAAGTCTATTACCGATTAGCAGGCGCTATTGATCCTAATTATGAAGAGTCATTTAATAATCTAGGAAAGTTAAGTTTTGAACTAAAACAACTCGATTCTGCTATTTTATATTATCATCAGGCATTGAATGCTAATCCATATTCAGCATTTGCATACTTAAATCTTGGGTTAGTTTATAAAGAGAAAAATAATAATGATTCAACTAATTACTTTTTTAAACAGGCAATAAGGATGGAGCCTGGCAATCCTACAATTCTTAACAATCTTGGAGTTATTTATGGGAAAGAAAAAAATTATGATGTTGCCAAGCAGTATTTTAAACAGGCATTAAATGTCAGATCTGATTATAAACCTGCATCTAATAATTTGACAAAAATATACAGGGATTTAAATCAACTGGATTCAATTGCAAATCTAATAAAAGGGTCTTCTTTGATTGTGCCGGGTTCAGCTTCTTATTACAATGAAATGGGGACAATATTTCTAGATCAAAAAAGGTATGATTCTGCCATGAAATATTATCGGATGGCCATAAATACTGATGCAAATAACCCACAAGTTTATAATAATATGGGACTTGCCATGCAAGGGATAAAGAAGTACGATTCTGCACGGATTTATTTACAAAAAGCAATGTTTATCGACAATGAAAATCCAATTTATTCTTTAAATCTGGCGGGTATTTATAAAGTCTTAAAAAGGTATGATTCTGCATCGTTTTATTACAAAAAGCAAATCTTTGCCAGAACAAGTAATATGGCTCAGGCTTATTTTGAAATAGGCGATTACTTGTTTAATATACGAGTCTATGATTCGGCAATTTTTTATTATAAAAAATCAATTCAATTTGATAATACCAATGCAACGGCCTATAGCAATATTGGGGCAGGTTATATTTTTCTTGAGAAATTCGATTCTTCCATTGTTTATTGCAGGCAAGCAGTAAAAATTGCTCCTGATTATGAAACTGCGAATCTAAATCTGGGTTTAGCATTTCATTCAAAAGCTCAGTATGATTCTGCCATTGTTTATCTTTTACATGCAATTCGTGTAGAACCTAAAAAAGGTAGAAATTATTTTAGAGTTGCTTGTAGTTATACCTTAAATAAAGAACCTGAAAAAGCAATACTTTACCTCAAACAAGCTTTCGAAAATGGATACAAGAATAAAGATGCATTCATATTTGATCCGGATCTTATTGATCTACAAAATTTAAAGGCATATCAGGATTTGCTTGACAAATATATTCCCGATTGGAGGAAGAGATAAAATTTGTATCCTCACTATTTCTAATATATCATTTTGCCGTATATTTGCCGTCCGTTTGGCTGCGTAGCTCAACTGAATAGAGCATCTGACTACGGATCAGAAGGTTTTAGGTTTGAATCCTAACGCGGTCACCAGATAAAAGGTCAACATTTGTTGGCCTTTCTTTTTTCATGGTGCATCATAACTCATTCTGTTTATTATTTAAGTCAATAATAAAAAAGCCCTTTGCATTCACAAAGGGCTTTTACCTTAACAACAGTTTTTAATTTCTTTGCAGTTTCGATAATAATCGAAGTAATTCCAGGTATAACCAAACTATTGTAACTAATAAACCAAATGCACTATACCACTCCATATATTTAGGAGCTCTCATTTCAACTCCTTTTTCAATCATATCAAAATTTAATAACAAGTTAAAAGCAGCAAGACCTACAACAAGAATCGAAAATCCAATTCCTAATGGTGTAGCAGCATTTGTAAACGATCCAATAGGAGACCCCATGATTAAAAAAGTAATCCATTGAACCATATAAAAAATAGCAATAGCAGCTGTTGCAACTACGATTACTGTTCTAAGTTTTTTTGTAACTTTTATTATTCTATATCGATACAGCAAAAACATAATTAAGGTCACCAATAAAGTCAATGCAACTGCCTGCGTAGGTAAGCCCGGGTACGAATAGTTATACATGGCAGAAATTGAACCTACAAACAGACCTTCTAAAATTGCATAGCCAGGTGCCAGATATTGTGCCCATGTTTTTTTAAACATCATCACAATAGCTAAGGCTAAACCACCAAATACACCTATCAGCATTAAAGGCATTGGATCACTGCCTTTATCAAACTGGTTCCAGGCAAATAAAGTAGATGCTATCATTAATGCCATTAATACACCAAACTTGTTTAATGTGCCTGCAACAGTCATTTCTTCACCTGTAGAAATTCCTTCAAGGATTGTACCCTGATAAGTTTTTTCTTGTAAAGTAGGATTGCTAGATTTAAATATTGACATATATTAATTTTTAAGATTAGTAAAGATAATAAGTTTAACTATTATTAATTTATCAAATATGTAAATTTTAAGTATAAAATAGGTTAAGAATAAATTGTAAAAAAAACCTCTCCAAAAAGGAGAGGTTTTAAGATTATTTTACTTCACTTATCAAGGTAATAATACCTGATCAATAACATGAATTACTCCATTTGTAGTTACAATATTCACAGCAATTATATTTGATGGAGAGGCATTACTAGTCCCTTTTATTCTGGCTCCATTTGTTAATGAAATAGAAGTTGTGCCTCCAACAAACATATTAGGCATCATGCCTTCAGTAAGGTCTGACGAAAATACTCTATCTGCAATTACATGATATCCTAGTATTGGTAAAAGATCATCTGGCATTGCAGCATTAATTGAAGCAATAGTAGGGAATCCTGCATTAATAAATGCCTGGTTGGTTGGTGCAAAAACAGTGAATGGTCCATTGCCACTTAATAGAGTTGCAACATCTACACTGCCTTCACTGGCTCTTAATACTGCAGCAACCAAATAGGTGAAATCTGGATTTGAGATTGCAGTTTCAACAATGTTGCCAGATGGTGGCATTAGAATTTTATCGATGGCATGAAAAACTCCGTTAATTGCAAGAATATCAGCAGCTATAACATTGTTGCCATTTACAAAAACCGATCCTCCAGATGTACGTGTCAAAAATAAATCTGCACCATTCAAAGTTCCAACAGGTGCATTTGGACCCATCGGTACCTGATTAGCTAAAACTCTTGCGCCTATCACATGATATAAAAGTATTGGTTCTAATATACTGTTAGGGGTATTTCGTATATCTTCTTTTGAGTTGAATCCAGCTGCACGGAAGGCCTCATCAGTAGGTGCAAATAATGTATAATTGCCTTTTGATTTTGCCAAATCATTTATAAGTCCTGTTTTGGCTAATGCGAAAGTGAGTAATGTGAATTTGATATTATTATTATTATTACCACCGCGAGCAGCAATATTCGTATTTGTTTGATAATTCCTGGATTCATCCATTAAAATATCTGCGATTGTATTTTTTTCAATAACAGTATTATCTTCAACAACTTTTTCTTTGGAACAACCTGTTAGAATGAGTAGAGACAATGCGGAAAACGCAATAATCCCATTAAATAATCTTTTCATGTTTCAGTAGTTTTTAAATTTTATAAATAGTTATTTACTTATAATATCTACAACAGCAATAATTTTTTGTTGTATACTACCGAATTTTAAGTATTGAATTGTTAAATTAAAGGAGTGAATTGTAAAATTCACTCCTTTAAAAAATAATTATCAGCCATTTTTAATAATGCCACCTTACAAAGGCTTCCATTGCTGCATAATGTGTAAGTCCAAGATCAGCATAAAGATTGGCAGTTGCTGCATTTCTTTCCTCAGCCCTTTGCCAGAATTCTCTAGAATCGTTACCCTGATAAGGAACCATGTCTTTTTGCGATTGATGAATAAAAATACCAAAGCGTTTTTTTAACACCTGATCAGGACTCATTGGAATGGCCATTTCAATTTCTTCAATATTCCATTCTTGCCAGGCACCCTTGTAAAGCCAGAGCCAGCAATCGTTAATCCACTCATCTCCGTCATCTTTGATTCTTTTTAAAGCCTCCAGCACAACATTAAAACAAACAATATGAGTGCCATGTGGGTCGGCAAAGTCGCCGGCACAATAGACTTGCTGTGGTTTTATTTTGCGAAGCATTTCTATAGTAATCTTTATATCTTTTTCACTCATCGGTTTTTTCTCGATTGTTCCGGTTTCATAAAATGGAAGATTCAAGAAATGGATATTTTCGTCTACAATTCCAACATATCGACAAGTGGCTTTTGCTTCACCACGACGAATCAAGCCTTTTATTGAACGGATCGTTGGTGTGTCGATTTGGGTTGATTTTTTCCTAGCCAGAAACTTTCTGGCATTATCCAATATTTTACTTGATTTAGTAGTATTGATACCTGCAATTTCTTCAAAGCCAACTGCAAAGTCAAGATGTCGGGTTACGAATTCATCTGTAACAGCTATATTACCACTTGTTTGGTAGCCTACATGCACCTCATGCCCTTGATCATGTAAACGTTGAAAAGTGCCACCCATGCTAATAATGTCATCATCCGGGTGAGGGGAGAAGATGATCACTCTTTTTGGGTAAGGTGATGAACGTTCTGGATGAGCCGGAATATCTGCATTGGGTTTTCCACCCGGCCAGCCGGTGATAGAATCCCGTAACATATAGTAAACCTGTAAGTTTATTTCGTAAGCGTCTCCTTTCTCTACCAGCAAATCACTTAAACCATACTCATTGTAATCACTGTTGGTTAAACTGAGGACTGGTTTTTTTAATTTCAGCGCCATGTTTACCACGGCTTTTTTTATCATTTTAGGTGTCCAGTCACAATCACCGGTAAGCCAGGGAGATTTATTTCTTGTTAATTCAGCTGCAGCGGCTTCATCAACAATAAATGTAACATCATCATGATTTTGCAACAAAGAAGCTGGTACATGTTCGCTATCATCGTCTTCAACTGCTTTTTTTATGACAGTAGCTTTAGCACTACCCCAGGCCATCAATACAATTTTCTTTGACTGTAGAATGGTACTTATGCCCATTGTAATGGCCAATCTTGGTACTTGAGAAATATTGGCGAATTCATATGCATTGGCAATCCTGGTAGAATTATCTAATGTGATCAATCTTGTTTTAGAATAAATTCCTGAGCCGGGTTCATTAAAACCGATATGCCCGTTGTTACCGATACCTAAAATCTGAAGATCAATTCCACCCGCATCTTTAATCATCTTTTCATATTGGCGGCATTGTTCTTTTATTTCTTCTTTAGCTATTTCTCCATTTGGAATATGAATATTTTTTGGATTGATATCTACATGATTGAACAAATTGGTTTGCATAAAACGATTGTAACTCTGCAAAGCTTTGTTATCAATCGGGTAATATTCATCAAGGTTAAAAGCAATAACGTTTTTAAAACTCAGCTTTTCTTCTTTATGCAACCTGATTAATTCTGTATATAAAGTTTTTGGAGTGGAGCCTGTAGCAAGACCTAAAACACATTTTTGTTTTAACTTTTGTTTCCCTCGAATAAAATCTGAAATCTGGCGGGCAACGAATGCTGAACCTTCTTTTGAAGAAGGAAATACCTTTACAGGTATCTTTTCGAAGCTATCAGAAAGATCTATGGAACCATTTTTTTTTGCCATATGATTGCGTTGAATCATAAAGATAAATCATTATGAAGGTTTATGCAGCTATTTGCAGCTATTTGCGGTAAAAAAATAAACTAATTCTAATTCACTTCAATTTCATCTACAAATAGCCATGAATTGTTCCCTGCACCTGGATTTTCAGGCGGTATTTTCCCATAATTTTTAATAATAACTCTTACAAAATTTGTTTGTGCGCCTTTGCATTTGATAGTAATAGTGCCATTTCCATTTTTAGTTGGTACAAAAACATTGGAAGTGCCAAGGCTGCTGAAATACATTCCGTCTACAGACGAAAATGCTTCTACCGAAACCGGTTGCCATATCCAGGAACTGTTTTGTTGAAAAGCATGTACTGTTACTGAATTTATTTCCTGAAAACTACCCAAATCAATCAAAGCATCACAATCAGTACCACTAAACCCCAGAAATTCTTTTGATCTGGCTCTTCCTTTCTCATTTTGTACGCCGTTGATTAATGTAAATGCGCCATCACCGGGATAATTTTTCGAAGCTTGGTTGGCGAGGGTTATTTTTTTACCAGTGGCTTTGTTTATGAAAAATTTTTGTGTAGAAGAAGAAACTTGTTTATTGTTCACAGTAAAAAATGCTTGAACAATTGTGTCAGTGGTAATGAGAATTGGGTTTTCATATTTTGTAATAACTTTTGTAGATGAATGTTCCATTTCTTCTTTCGACGGATAATAAATAACTCCATCTGAAAGGTTACTTTTCAAACTCCACAATACTCCTTTATTATCCTCAGTTGGCAAAACTGTTGCCTTCAAATCATAATATGCTTTACTATAATTAGCTCCCCACATTTCATATCTCCTAATCTGTTCAGGTAAACGGGTTTCAAAACTTTCCCAATTACGATTCTCTTTCGGGCTCCACAATACTTCACTCAAAGCTGCCATTCTTGGAAAGATCATGTATTCTACTTTCTTTTCATTGTCCATATATTCTGTCCAAACATTGGCCTGTGCACCTAAAACATATTTGCCATCTTCCTCAGATAATTCTTTTGGCACAGGTTCGTAAGCATATACTTTTTCAATCGGGTTGAAACCGCCAATTGTTACACTGTCTTCGTTTTCACTTTGTGAATGATCAAAATAAACAGGATTGCCCGGTGTCATGATCACATTATGTTTTTGTTTAGCTGCTTCTATACCACCTGCTTCACCTCTCCAACTCATCACTACAGCTTTTGGGGCCAAACCGCCTTCCAGTATTTCATCCCAGCCGATCAATGTTTTGCCTTTACTGTTCAGATATTTTTCGATTCGTTGAACAAACCAGCTTTGTAGTTCATGCTCATCTTTCAATCCTAACTCTTTAATTTTTTTCTGACAATTGGGGCATTTTTTCCAATGTGTTTTAGGTGCTTCGTCGCCACCAATATGAAAATAGCTGGAAGGGAATAGAGGTATCACTTCGTCAATTACATTTTGTAAAAACAAGAAAGTGGAATCTTTACCCGCACAAAAAATATCATCAAATACTCCCCATGTTTCCTGTACTAATTTTATTCTGCCGCCTTTTTGTTCATCAACACTTTTTTGTGAGATCATATTCTTCGGAATCTCAGTTGGCTTTTCCGGAAAGCAACTCAACCAGGGATAAGCAGCAATGGCTGCACTGCCATGTCCGGGCATTTCAATCTCGGGAATTACATCTATAAATCTTTCTTTAGCATATTGCACCACTTCTTTTATTTCATCCTGTGTGTATGAACCTTCGTAAGAAGTATTATCGTTTCCCGTGCCGGGATAACGACCGATGATAGTTCCATTTCTCTTACTTCCAATGTTTGTTAGTTCAGGGTATTTTTTTATTTCAATCCGCCAACCCTGGTCTTCTGTTAAATGCCAGTGAAAAACATTGAGTTTATGATAAGCTAAATAGTCAACGTATTTTTTTATAAATGAAACAGGGAAGAAGTGACGGCAAACATCGAGGTGCATGCCACGGTAATTAAAACGGGCATGATCAAATATTTCAACAAATGGAATTTCCTTTTTTTCAGAACGGTTAGTTGGAAGGAGTTGAAACAATGTTTGCATGGCCTGAAATGCTGGCTCGTCAAAATTGCTTTGAATTGAAATGCCATCTTTATGGACCTTTAATTTATAAGCCGGCTTGCCAGAAGTTGGCATACGGGTCATGAAAAAATCAATATCACCTTGTTTCCCTTTTTGTGATTCTGTAACTTCAATACCAAACTGTTTTTTCATTTCAGCTTTGAAATAACTAAACATAGTTGGCCATTCATGAGAAGGTAAATTACTAGATACAGTAATCTTTTCTTTTAATAGATAAAATCCAGGTGACTGCTTCACTTCTACCGGGTAAGGTATAAGATTTAGTGTTTTCTGCTGACCAATAGATACTACTGTTATAAAAAATAATGTGCAAAAACTTAAAACGAATTTCATATTATCTCATTATTGGTAAACTAATGCTTGATGGATTGTTCCCATCATGATGAATCTTTATCGTAGCTTTTTTAAAGTCTGATGGATTCGCTTCATAGATGTTCATAAACTGCTGAGGGTTGCGGTCAGCTAAAGGAAACCAGCTACTTTGTATCTGTATCATTAACCGATGTCCTTTTTTAAATGTATGTGCAACATCGGGTAATGTAAACTCTACTGTTTCAATTTTATTTGGTTTAAATGGTTCAGGAGTCGAAAAACTATTTCTGAATTTACCTCTCATGATTTCTCCCCGAACAAGCATTTGATAACCGCCCATTGGATATAAAGCCCCACCCAACCTCCCCGAAGGGGAGGAGTTAGTCTCTGTATATTGAAAATTATCAGGAAAAACATCAATTACTTTTACTACAAAATCTGCATCTGTTCCGCTGATGCTAACTTTTAGGTTGGCAATTACCGGACCCGCCAATGTGAGGTCTTCTTCTAAAGTATACGTTTCAAATGTCAGTACATCTGGTCTTCTGGAAGCAAAACGCTGATCATCGGTCATATATTCTCTTGTTCTTCTGAAATGTACATCTTCAGTATAGGGGACTGGGTTAGCAGGATCGCTGATGTATTCGGAGAAGCTGCCCGCCTTTACATAGGTTGGAAGATTCCATGATAACACTCCATTTGGTGCCAGATAAATCTGTCTGGTGTTTGTAGCTGCAGGCCATTGATCCAGTTTTCTCCATTTATTTTCTCCAGTGAAAAATATTGTTGCTTCTGATAATTTTGGATCATCACCTTTCCCTTTCAGGTAATAATTAAAAAATGGGATCTCAATATTATTTTGGTACCAGAAAGATGTATTACTGTCAAATTTTACATTACCCAATTGTGTACCATCGCTGCTGGCCCATTGTCCGTGATACCAGGGCCCCATCACTATTTTATTGTTTGCAGATGGGTTTTGTTTTTCAATGGCTTTGTATAAATTCCATGCACCGAAGCAATCTTCCGCATCAAATAATCCGCCAACAACAAGCATTGCAGGTTTTACATTAAACATAGCAGTTCTGGCATCTCTGGCTTTCCACCAATCATCATAATTTGGATGTGCATACATTTCATGCCAGAATTTTATACTATCCCCAAGATATTCTCCTAATTTTTTTAAACTACCTGCATCGAGATAGAATTTATAATTATCCTTTACTGTAAAATTATAACCGGGCGAACCGACAGTTGTAGGCTTTGGTCTTGGTTTTCCAAAGGAAGAATAAAAAGAAAATCCATCCATAGGAAAAAAAGCTCCATTGTGATGAAAATCATCACCCATGAACCAATCCGTAACAGGTGCCTGTGGACTTACTGCTTTCAAAGCCGGATGACCGGATGCAGCAGCCATTGTTGAATAAAAGCCTGGATAAGAAATACCAAACACACCAACATTGCCATTGTTATCTGGTAAATTTTTAACCATCCAATCAATAGCATCATACGTATCACTGGCTTCATCGATTTCAGTACCCGTTTTATTTTTATTGAATGGGCGAACATCTGCAAATTCACCTTCACTCATCCATCGGCCTCTTACATCTTGTGTAACAATGATATAATTTTCTCTTGCATAATATTTCCAGTAACGTTCCCACAACCGGGAAGTAAAGGCGGTACCATAGGGTGCACAAGAATACGGAGTTCTTGTCATAAGTATTGGATGCTTTTCACTTTTATCTTTCGGCAAATAGATAGAAGTAAAAAGCTTTACTCCATCCCTCATTGAAATATATTTTTCTATTTTGGTATAATTGTCTTTTATCCAGGCAGAATCCTGTTCATATTGTGCTGAAAGCAGATTTACAATAAATAGTAATAGGACTGTGTTAAGTATTTTTCGCATGTATGTTATTTTGATGCTTTAAATTTACTGATTCTATTCACACTTACCTTTTTTATTATGGAAAGAAATACAGAAGTTATTACAAAATTTTATTCTGCCTTTCAAAATCTCGATTATGAAACAATGAATAGTTGTTATAGTGATGATATTGTTTTTAACGATCCTGTCTTTGGATTACTAAGAGGGGATGAAGCAAAGTGTATGTGGGAGATGCTTTGCAAAAATGCAAGAGATTTTTCACTTTCATTTTCTACTATCGAATTATTAGATGAAGAATATGCTACTTGTAAATGGGTAGCTACTTATACGTTTTCAAAAACGGGTAGAAAAGTTGTCAATAATATTAAAGCATATATGCTTTTGAAAGATGGGAAAATTATTGAGCACAGCGATGCTTTTAAGTTAAGCAAATGGGCAAGTCAGGCTTTGGGACTCAAAGGAGCCTTATTGGGATGGTCTGGATATATGAAAAAAAAGATACAACAAAATGCAAGGAAGAGCCTTATTAAGTTTATTGAAAAGAAAAATGCCGGATTTGATCCGGCATGATATTTATTCTAAAACGAAATATTAATCTTCCAGTACTCCAAATTTTCCTGCATTTACATCTCTTATTGCTTGTTGCACTTCTTCCATTGTATTCATTAAGAAAGGACCATATTGGGCTATTGGCTCATCAATTGGTTCTCCAGATAGTACTAACAGAATTGTGTCTTCAGAAGTTTCAACATTTATATACTCTCCATCATTCTGAAATAAAATGAAATGATCTGTCTTTGCAAGTTCTCCGTTTATTGTTGCACTTCCTTCTACCACTAAAATTCCGGTATTATAACTTACAGGAAATTTAAATTCAACTTTAGCATCTTTCTTTAGCCTCGCATTATACATTTCAATCGGTGTGAATGTTGAAGCAGCACCTTTTGTACCATTATACTCACCTGCAATCACTTCAATTATTCCGGCATCATCATTTAACTGATGCTTACCCATACTATTATTTGTGACTTCTTGATATTTTGGAGCAGTCATTTTATATTTTGCAGGAAGATTAACCCAAAGCTGCACCATCTGAAATAATCCACCTTTTTTAGCAAATGACTCTTCATGATATTCTTTATGTAATAATCCTGATGCAGCTGTCATCCATTGAACATCTCCTTCACCAATTACACCACTATTGCCTGCACTGTCATGATGTGCAATGCGTCCGTTATAGGCAATTGTAACTGTCTCAAACCCACGATGTGGGTGAACTCCGACTCCCCTTAATTGATCTGTAGCTGGAAATTCAACTTTTGAATTATAATCCATTAAAAAAAATGGGCTCATTCTTTTTTTATCAATTCTTCCACCCGGAAAAAACCCATGTACCCTAAAACCATCACCAACCATATGTGGTGCTGGAGGAGCTATGATAGCTTCAATTGTTTTTTTAGTGTTCATAAAATTACCTTTAAAAAGTAAGTGGAACTTCCATTAATAATAATTCTGCGTTTTCATCTGCTTTGATATCCAATTTATTTGTTGCTGATATTCCAAGACCATCTCTTTTATTTAGTTTTTCACCATTAATGGTCACATCTCCATCAATAACAAAAGCATAAACTCCATTTGTATTGTTTTTAAGATGATAAGCAGTCGAAAAATTTTTATCCATTTTGCTTAAACTAAACCATGCGTCCTGATGAATTTGTACCCCACCATCTTTGGTGCCAATAGGAGAAATAACTGTCAGCAATTTATTATGCTTGTCAGCATCACTAAAACTTTTCTGATCATATCTCGGCGTAACATTTTTCTTATTTGGGATTACCCAAATTTGAAAAAATTCAACTGGTTTGTCAGGATTTTTGTTTTTTTCACCATGCTCAATTCCAGTGCCTGCACTCATAACCTGTACATCACCTTGTCTTATTATTTGCTTGTTTCCCATGTTGTCAAAATGTTCCAGATCGCCACTTGTGGGAATTGAAATAATTTCCATGTTTTCGTGTGGATGTTTTCCAAAACCCATACCACCAGCAACTTTGTCATCGTTAAGTACTCTTAAAGCACCGAAATGAATCCTTTCAGGATCATGATATCCTGCAAAACTAAATGTGTGGTAAGAATCTAACCATCCATGATTAGCATAACCTCTTGTATTTGCCTTATGAAGAATGGCTTTCATAATAAACTCCTTTTTTTAAAAGTAAATTTTAATTTTCAACGGGGATTTCAACTAGTTTTTCAGCAAGCCATAAAAATTCACTAATAAAATTGTGTACAGTATTATGAAATTTTTCATCTAATAATTCTCCATCTTCGTTAAATTTTTTATCTACTCCGGGAGTGATTAACATATTAGGCGAAGCGATTCCAAATAATGCCGGAACTAATAATAATAATTGCTGTGAGGCTCTCATTCCACCCATTCCACCTGGTGATGCTGTCACAATCCCAAAAGGCTTGTGCATTCTTTTTGGAAAATGATCCAATAAGTTTTTTAATGCAGGGGAGTAACTGCCATTATATTCAGGTGTTACTAATACATAAGCATCTGCATCAAATATTCTTTTTGCTAAGGATTGAAATTCAGGTGGTGCTTTATCAGGAGATGACCAAACTGCTTGTATTGGTGGAAGATTCCAATCATGCATGTCAATAACATCAACTTCATGTGGGGTCGTTTCACTAATAGCTTTTTTTAAATGTAATGCTACTCTTTTTGTAACACTGCCAATTCTAGGGCTTCCTGAGATGATTTCTATTTTCATTTTCTTAATTGATTTACAAATATACATATTCAATGTTTAAACATCAAATATTTTTTAAAACTTTAAATGTTAATGTTTTTTTGGATGTATTTGAACCGGAAACTATTAATTTCGGTTTAGTCAAAACTTAAACAATGTTTAATAGAAGAAAGTTCATAAAGACGTCTGCAATTAGCTCATTGGCATTAGCAATCAACAAATCTGCAGCCTGTACTTCCAAAAAAAAACCTACAACTGTAAAACCAGTTGTTATTTCTACCTGGGATGCAGGTTTAAGAGCCAATAAAGCTGCTTGGGATGTATTAAAGGACGGAGGCAGAGCATTAGATGCTGTTGAAAAAGGAGTAATGGTGACTGAATCAGAACAAAACTGTTGTGTAGGTTTGGGTGCTAATCCAGACAGAGATGGATTTGTAACATTGGATGCTTCTATTATGGATGAATTTTCAAATTGTGGCAGTGTTGCCTTTTTGGAAAGAATTAAACATCCAATTTCAGTCGCCAGAAGAGTGATGGAAAAAACACCACATGTAATGTTGGTCGGTAGCGGTGCCCAACAATTTGCAGTGGCCGAAGGATTTCCATTAGAAGAACAAAAGCTTTCGACTGATGCAGAAAAGAATTATGAAAACTGGTTAAAAAAATCAGAATACAAGCCTCCGGCTATTAATATAGAGAGCCTGCCAGCCGGAAAGGTTGATAAACAAGATCATGGACCTTTTGCACCTAAAAAATTAGAAAATGGAGAATGGAATCATGATACAATTGGTATGGTGGCGATGGATGCCAATGGAAATTTAAGTGGTAGTTGTACTACTAGTGGTGCCGGATTTAAAATGAGGGGAAGACTAGGAGACTCACCAATTATTGGTGCCGGATTATTTGTTGATAATGAAGTTGGTGCTTGTACTGCTACTGGTCAGGGGGAGGATGTGATTCGTGTTGCTGGCTCGCATACGGTTGTTGAATTGATGCGGCAAGGATTATCGCCAGAAGCAGCTTGTAAAAATGCTGTGGAAAGAATAATGAGGATAAAAGGAGAAAAGGCAAAAGATATACAAGTTGCCTTTTTAGCTGTGAATAAAAATGGAGAAGTAGGAGCTTATGCCATTCATAAAGGGTTTAGCTATGCTATGAAAACAAATAATAGGGAAGAGTTGGTGAATGCTAAGTATATAATGGATTAAGTAATGAATAATAGAAAATACGTAATCGAAATTGCAAGTTCTGATTTCGCAACAACTAAATCAGCAGTAGAAGGCGGAGCAGATCGGATTGAACTTTGTGCAAACCTTGCTGAAGGAGGTACAACTCCGTCTTACGGAACAATCAAACAATGCCGCGAAGCTTTTGACATTTCTTTATATCCGATTATCCGACCAAGAGGCGGTGATTTTCTATTTACCAAAGATGAATTTGAGATAATGCTGCTGGATGTAAAGCTATGTAAACAATTAGGGTGCCATGGAATTGTAATTGGACTTTTGAATATGGATGGAACAATTGATTTAATTCGAACAGCGCAATTGATAGAAGCTGCTTATCCACTTGGTGTAACATTTCACCGGGCCTTTGACAGATGCAAAGATCCTTTTAAAGCTATTGAACAATTAATAGAAATTGGGTGTGAAAGAATTCTTACTTCAGGTCAGCAGCCTTCTGTTGTAGATGGAATTGAGCTAGTGGCTGAATTAAACAAAGTAGCTGATGACAGAATTATTATAATGCCGGGCAGTGGCGTACGGAAAGAAAATATAAAAATGCTGGCAGAGAAAACTGGTTGTACCGAATTTCATTCTTCATTACGAGGAAAAGAGAGAAGCAAGATGGGATTTATTCATGAGTCGTTTAAAGATTCAGTGGAGAGCTATATCAATAATGCAATTAACTCCGAGGAAGTTAAGATTTTGAAGAATGCTTTACTATAAGTTAGCTTAAATCTTTAATCTCTTCATATACTCAGCATTTGCTTCCACGGCTTTAAGTGGTGTGGTTCCAGCATAAGCTTCTTGCTCTACAACAAAATATTTCATGCCGTTTTCTTTTGCTGTTTTTAAAATTGTAGGCCAGCTAATGGTTCCTGTTCCAAGATTTACAGAATTAAGTCCATTATTTTCAACAGGTGTTTTTGTTCTATCTTTTACATGACATAGTGTAAAGCGATTCTTATACTTTTTTAGCCATGTTTCCGGATCTTGCCCTGCCGTTACTACCCAATAAATATCCATTTCAAAATCTACAAGGGTAGGATCTGTATTCTCTAACAAAACATCTTGCGCATATTCCCCTTCTAATTTCTTGAAGGAATAATCATGATTATGAAAAGCGAAGCGGATTCCGTTTTGTCGGCATATTTCACCTTTTGCATTGAAATCTTGGGCCATTTTTTTATAATCATCAATCGTTTTATTAGGACCTTCCCAGGGATTAATCAGGTAATTCATTCCAATTGCAGCGGCTTCTTCAACTTTCTTTTCAAAATCCTTTGTTGTGTCACAATGGCTCGAAACAATTTTCATTCCTAAGTCATCCAGATATTTCTTAAAATCTAAATGTGACATTCCCCAATACATACCTTTTGGACCTTCGTAACTTTCAATTTGTGAATAGCCAAATGATGACAGTTGTTTTAATATTCCTTTTGGATCTTTTGGCATATCATCTCTCAACGTATACAGCTGTATACCAAAGTCAAATGTCTTTTCATTTTTATTACAAGCATCTATTAAAGCCATGCTACTTAAGTTTGCTAACATTAATCCACCAGTTAAATTTCCTGATGTTTTTATAAAATTTCTTCTACTGTAGAACATAATCTTTAATTTTTACTATTCAGCCCATGCTTTTTCTCCTTTGACGTAAGGCATGTTACCATCAAATCGTCCGGGAACCTGCACATGTCGCAATGTTTCTGTCATCCCTGTTTTTGATGTAAAGAACCCAAGCAATGTCAATTGTTTCATCATAGTATAATAGTGTCTTGGTGATGAAACAAAATCATATCCTTTGTCTTGTTTATTTAATTCCTCTCTTATCGGTTTGTCTATTGCTTGTTGTTTCTCATTAAATATTTTTGCTTCTTTTTCAAGACTTACTAATAATTCTTTTCTTTGTGCTGCTGTACAATCTAAAAAGGATTTACTATTAGTTTTTTTACATACTTCTTCAATACTTGTTATTCCTTTCATAAATACATCTTGTTGTGCCTGGGTATAACAATCAGTTACCATTACTTTCATAAACTCACCAATCTTTGCAGCTTTTGCACCTGGTGTATTTGTCGCAGGAATAATAGTTTCTCCAATTTCATCAAGCAAAGAAATAGTAGTTGCTGAAAAACCAGCATCCGTTTTTGCACCTGTTTTACAGCCACTAAGAAAAAATTCTCCGCCAATAACAGCTCCGCCAGTAATAACGGCAATCATTTTTAAAAGTTCTCTTCTATCCATATACTGATTTTATAAGTATTAAAGGTTTCCTTTTTTCAATTCATTTACTGCAAAATCAACTGCCCTTGCTGTCATTGCCATATAAGTAAGCGATGGATTTACACAAGAAGCACTTGTCATACATGCACCATCTGTAACAAATACATTTTTTGCATCCCAGACCTGATTATTGCCATTTAGGACCGATGTTTTTGGATCCCGGCCCATTCTTGCAGTTCCCATTTCATGAATTCCCATTCCTACTGCATAACCCCAATCGTATGTATTAATATTTTTAACACCTGCATTTTCAAGCATTTCTTTAGCATCATTCATCATATCAACTCTCATTTTCTTTTCATTCTCTTTTAATTCAACATCAAATGAAAGAACCGGTAAACCCCATTTATCTTTAACAGTTTTATCAAGTGTGATTTTATTATCATGATAAGGGAGCATTTCGCCAAAACCATGAAAATTAATACCCCAGTTTTCCTTTGGTACACTTAATGCATCTTTCAATTCAGCGCCTATTGTAAATTCAGCTACATCTAAACCACGACCTCTTCCTGCGCCACCCTGATAGCCAAACCCTCTTAGATAATCTCTTTTATCATTATAAACATTCCTAAATCGGGGTATATAAGTTCCTGTAGGTCTTCTTCCAAATTCATATTTATCACTGAAACCTTCTACTGTGCCACTTGCGCCAGTACGAAAATGATGATCCATCACATTGTGACCTAATTCACCGCTACTGCTACCAAGACCATCTGGCCAAATATCTGTTGCAGTGTTCATCAATACCCAGGTAGAATTGAGAGCTGAGGCACATACAAAAACGATTTTCGATTTAAACTCATAAGTCTTATTTGTTTCTGCATCAAGAATTTCGACGCCGATTGCTTTTTTTGTGTTTTTATCATAAACAATTTTTGTTACAATTGAGAATGGTCGTAATGTCAAGTTCCCTGTTTTCATAGCAGCTGGAAGAGTAGAAGACTGTGTACTGAAATAGCCGCCAAATGGGCATCCTCTCCAACATCTGTCACGGTATTGACAATTTGTTCTTTCATAATGAGGTTGTGTAATATTTGCACTTCTTCCGATAATTAACTTGCGTTGATTTTTATAGAAAGCTTCCATCCTTTTCTTTACTTCTTTCTCAGCACAATTCAATTCCATAGCAGGCATGAAATAACTATCTGGTAAAACATCTAATCCTTCTTTACTTCCTTGAATACCGGCAAATTTTTCTACATAACTATACCAGGGTGCCATATCATCATATCGTATTGGCCAGTCAACGGCAATACCTTCTTTGCCGTTTGCTTCAAAATCCCATTTATTCCAACGATAACTTTGGCGTCCCCACATAAGTGATCGACCTCCAACCTGGTAACCGCGGTACCAGTCAAAACGTTTTACTTCAGTGTAAGGGCTTTCTTTGTCTTTGACCCAATAGTCGAGTACTGTTTCGTTCAATGGGTAATCTCTTTTTAATACGGGATAAT
Organism: Chitinophagaceae bacterium; assembly: GCA_024643655.1. Classification (GTDB taxonomy): domain Bacteria; phylum Bacteroidota; class Bacteroidia; order Chitinophagales; family Chitinophagaceae; genus JJ008. Next base: position 21,715 of record JAHEMM010000014.1, read on the forward strand.
CTTCAATCATTTGTTGCGTACGACCACCTCTATGTGGCAATTCATAATAGTCTTTATTTGCATTTACATAGTCTTTAACATGCTCAATATTTCTTCCTCTTTCCAGCATTATGACTTTTAATCCTTTTTCTGTCAGTTCTTTTGCTGCCCATCCGCCGCTAATACCAGAGCCAATTACAATTGCATCATAAGTGTTGTTGTCTGCCATAAGTATATATTAAACGTCACAAATTTTTATTGCTTTTTTTAAAGCTGTTATTTTATCTGATTTTTCTTTTCCTGTTGGTATAAATTCCTGTGCTACAAAACCTTTATATCCTGTATCTGCAATTGCTTTCATAATTGCCGGATAAAATAATTCCTGCGTATCATCTATTTCATTTCTACCGGGTACACCAGCAGTGTGATAATGGCCAAAGTATTGATGATTATCACGGATTGTTCTGATCACATCTCCTTCGTTTATCTGCATGTGATAGATATCGTAAAGTATTTTAAAATTTTCAGACCCAATACTTTTACAAAGTTCAACAGCCCATTTTGTATTATCAGCCATGTAGTCCTTATGATCTACCTTACTATTAAATACTTCTATTTGAATAGTTACATTATTTTTTTCTGCCAAACCAATTACTTGCTTTATTCCATCCGTCATGTTTTTCATGCCAGTTTCGTCATCCATTCCTTTTCTATTACCACTAAAGCAAATGAGATTTTTATAACCAGCGGCTGCAACAAGCGGAATGGCTTCTTTAAAGTTTTTGATTAATTCAGGATGAAAATTTTTATTATTCCAGCCTTCAGTTAAACTTATTTTTCCATTTGTATAGCACATGGAACAAGTGATGCCATGTTGCTGAATAGTAGGCCAGTCTTTGGGTGCCAGAAGATCAATAGCATTGAAGCCAATTTTTTTAACATGTTCACAAAGTTCATTTAATGTTAAAAAGCCATAAGTCCATTGGCAAACAGAGTGATTGATATTTCCTTTTAATTTCCCATTAGAGTCTGTTCTAATTGTTGAAGAGCTATTTACATTTCCTCCAATTGTAAGTGCTGCTGACCCAGCTAAAATATTTTTTATTGCAATTCTTCTTTTCATTCTTACACAGCTTTAAGTTTATTTCGCTCATTCTTGAAAAGTACAAGGAACATTAAGGCTACACCTGCTGCGAATAAAGCTGGAAATAGCCAAATTGTTTTCCAATCATGCATCGTTTCACCAACCTGATTTTTATCTACATATAAACCAGCAACATAAAATCCTATATACATTCCTAGTCCATATGTTGCTAATGTAATTAAGCCTTGAGCAGCTGATCGGACTCTGGGTCCGGCAATGTTATCTGTATAAATTTGACCTGTTACAAAAAAGAAATCATAACAAATGCCATGAAGAATTATGCCTGCATATAACATCCAAAGTCCGGAACCAGTATCTCCATAGGAAAATAAAAAATATCGTAAGACCCAGGCTATCATACCAATTAGTAGCATTTGTTTAGTGCCAAAACGGGCAAAAAATAAAGGCATCAGAAAAAGAAATAAAGTCTCACTCATTTGGCCAAGAGTCATTTTAGCAGCGGCACTTTCCATTCCTACTTCGTTGAGGAATTGATTTGCCTGACCGTAATAAAATGCCAATGGAATGCAAATAAGAATTGAAGCAATAAAAAATATCAAATAATTTTTGTTCTTAAGAATTTTAAAAGCATCGAATCCCAAAACTTCACTTATCGAAACATTTTGACCCGCTTTTGGCGGTGGCGTATTTGGTAAGAAGAAGCAAAATAATCCAAAAGCTGCTGATATAATTGCTCCTACTTTATAAGTAATACCAAGTGAAGAAGGGTCTTTTTCCCAAGCCATCCATCCAATTATTAATCCAGCTACAATCCAACCAATAGTACCCCAAACCCTAATTCCAGAAAATTGTTTTTCAGCATTACTGATTTGCTTTAAAGCAATTGCATTTACTAATGCCAATGTTGGCATATAAATAATCATATAAATTAGTAACAAAGAATAAAAAGAATTGAAGCTACTTTGGGTCGAAATAACATACAATAATCCCGCACCAGCAAGATGCAGTATTCCTAAAATTTTTTGAGCAGAAAAGAAGCGATCAGCAATCATCCCTACAATAAATGGTGCTATGATTGCCCCAAGACATTGCGTACCGTATGCTAGTCCGGTTTGTCCGCCTGTTGCACCAATATTTCCTTTGGTTAAATAAGTTCCCATTGTAACAAACCAGATGCCCCAAATAAAAAAATTGAAAAACATCATAGCAGAAAGCTGAGCCCGGGTAGTAATTTTCATGAACAAGCCTTTTTATGTAGCAAATAATTTAAAACAATCGTAGAAAAACTAAATGTACTATTTTTAAACCTACTATGTACTGATTATACATAAAATTTATATAGTGGTTTTTCACATCAAAATGTAGTAATGCAAAAAAGAAAATTGAAAATGGGAATGATCGGCGGCGGCCCGGGTGCATTTATTGGAGCAGTACATCGAATGGCAGCCAGTCTTGATGGAGAAATAGAATTAGTAAGTGGGGTCTTTAGCAGTGATCCTGTAAAGTCTAAACAAACTGGTTCTGCATTACATCTTTCTGCGCTCAGAATTTATGGATCTTATAAAGATATGATTCGCCTGGAGAAGAATCTGCCAGAAAATGAACGAGTGGATTTTGTAAGTATAGTAACTCCTAATCATTTGCATTTTGAACCGGCTAAACTTGCATTAGAAAATGGCTTTCATGTAGTGCTAGATAAGCCAATGACGTTTTCTTTGAAAGAAGCAAAGCAATTAAAAGAAATTGTTTTGAAAAACGATAAACTATTGTGTCTTACGCATACATATACGGGTTACCCAATGATAAAGCAGGCAAAGCAACTTATTGCAAAAGGAACTTTGGGTGAAATACGAAAAGTGTATGTAGAATATCCACAAGGTTGGCTAAGTACATCATTGGAATCAACTGAACAAAAACAGGCAAAGTGGCGTACTGATCCTAAAAAAAGTGGGATAGCAGGAGCTATGGGAGATATCGGAACTCATGCCTTTAATTTGGCAGAATATGTGAGTGGCCTTGCCGTTACAAAAGTATGTGCCGATATCAATACAAAAGTGAAAGGTAGAAAATTGGATGATGATGGAGCTGTATTGCTAAGGTTTAAGAATGGAGCCAGCGGAATTCTAATGGCCACACAAATAGCTGCAGGTGAAGAAAACAACATTAAAATTAGAGTGTATGGGGAGAAAGGTGGTCTTGAATGGAGTCAGGAAGATAATAACTCTTTACTTGTAAAATTATTAAACAAGCCTGTTGAAAAATGGAGAGCTGGCAGTGATTATCTTGTAAGTTCTGTACAACATAACTGCAGAACACCTGCAGGTCATCCTGAAGGATATATAGAGGCATTTGCTAACCATTACAGGAATTTTGCTTTAGCATTAAATGCTAAATTAAATAACAAAAAACCAAAAGAAGAGTGGTTAGATTTTCCTGGAATTGATGCGGGTGTTAGAGGAATGGCATTTATTGAAAACGTTGTAGCTTCAGCAAAATCGAAAGAGAAATGGTTAGATTTTAAAGTTTGATAAAAAGTTATTCAATATGACAACGATTAAAGGACCCGGAATTTTTCTTGCTCAGTTTATGGGTGATAAGGCACCTTATAATAATTTAAAATCAATTTGCACATGGGCCGAAGAGTTAGGATATAAGGCAGTTCAAATTCCTACCTGGGATAGCCGTTGTATTGACTTGCAAAAAGCTGCGGAAAGTAAAACGTATGCAGAAGAAATAAAAGGGATAGTCAATGATTGTGGATTAGAAATCTCAGAACTTTCAACACATTTACAGGGACAATTAGTTGCAGTACATCCGGCTTATGATATTTTGTTTGATGGTTTTGCGCCTGAACATTTGCGAGGAAATCCTAAAGCAAGAACTGATTGGGCGGTGCAACAATTGAAATATGGTGCAAAAGCTTCTCAGCATATGGGATTAAATGCACATCCAACTTTCAGTGGTTCCTTATTATGGCATACTTTTCACCCTTGGCCACAACGGCCTACCGGATTAGTAGAAGAAGGGTTTAAAGAATTAGGAAAACGATGGACACCGATATTGAATTATTTTGATGAATGTGGCGTGGATATTTGTTATGAAATTCATCCGGGTGAAGATTTGTTTGATGGTGTGACTTATGAAATGTTTTTGAATGAAGTCAATAATCATCCAAGAGCTTGTTTGTTATATGATCCATCGCATTTTGTTTTGCAGCAATTGGATTATTTACAATACATTGATCATTATCATGAAAGGATTAAAGCATTTCATGTAAAAGATGCTGAGTTTAATGCTACTGGAAGGCAAGGAACTTTTGGCGGCTACCAAAGTTGGGCAAATAGAGCAGGACGTTACCGAAGTCCCGGCGATGGTCAGGTAGATTTTAAAACTATATTCAGTAAACTAACGCAATATGATTACAGTGGTTGGGCAGTAATGGAGTGGGAGTGTTGCCTCAAACATCCGGAGGATGGTGCAAAAGAAGGTGCTCCATTTATTCAGCAGCATATTATTCGGGTTACTGATAAGGCATTTGATGATTTTGCTGGCAGTGAAAGTGATGAAATGACAAACCGGAAAATATTAGGTTTGGATTAAACTTTGATAATGGATTAATTTTGTAATTAAAATTTAATAAAATGAAAAAAATTATTTGTTTACTGGGTCTAGGTCTTATTTTAATTTCATGCGGAAATGGTGGTGATAATAAGAAGTCAGAGGTTGATAAGAAAGAAACTGTTACAGATGTTGATATTACCAAAAATCCTGATTATGAAAAAGGGCTTGGGCTTTTAGCAAAAAGTGATTGTTTGACCTGTCATAAAGTAGATGAATTTTTAACTGGGCCTTCTTATAGGGATGTTGCTAATAAGTATGCAAGTATGCCGGATACCATCGTTTCTCATTTAGCTGGGAAAATTATAAACGGTGGAAGTGGTGTTTGGGGTGAAATAGCAATGACACCTCATGCAGCTATTTCGCAAGAAGATGCCGAAGCGATGGTAAAATATATTTTACTACTTAAAAATAAATAATAATGAGAAATATATTGATACTTGCATTTATTTCTTCGGCGTTATTAATTTCATGCAGCTCGTCAAAAGAAACAAATGAAAGTAATAACATGTCTAAAGAAGAAAAAAATGATGGATGGGTTTCTTTGTTTGATGGTAAAACAGCAAAAGGATGGCACAAGTATGGCGGAACTCCTGTTGGTTCTGCCTGGAAAGTAAAAGATGGTTATATGTATCTGGATACAAGTGGTAAAGAAAACTGGCAAATAAAAAATGGTGGTGATATAGTTACTGATAAAGAATATGAGAATTTTCATTTAAAGCTGGAATGGAATATTGCTAAAAATGGAAATAGCGGAATTATCTTTTATATTAATGAAGATAAATCAAAATATAATTGGCCATGGGAAACAGGACCTGAGATGCAGATTTTGGACAACAATGGTCACCCGGATTCAAAAATTATAAAACATAGAGCTGCTGATTTATATGATTTAATTACTGCTTCTCCAGAAAATGTAAAACCACCTGGTGAATGGAATCAAGTAGAGCTAAAATGTTTTAATGGTAATTTAGAATTTTACCTGAATGGTGTGAAAGTTTTAACTACTATAATGTGGGATGCAGCATGGAAAAAACTAATAGCTGCCAGCAAATTTAAAAATATGCCTGGTTTTGGTATTTATAAAAAAGGAAGAATTGGTTTACAAGATCATGGAGACGAAGTTAAATTTAGAAATATAAAGATAAAAGTGCTTTAATAATTGAAAGGATATTAAACTAATATCAATACTTTTTTAATCAACTTTTGTAATTTTCAAAACATTGGTTTGTAAATGCAGGTCAATAGGTGTACTACCAGTATTGATTACAATATCACCTGACTTTAAAAATTTTCGCTCTTTTAAAATATCGATTTGATCAAAAATAATATCGTCCAGACTTTCTTCCTCATCATAATAAAAAGCCCTTACACCCCAGCTTAAAGTAAGTTGATTAACTAAACTTTTTTCTTTCGTAAAAATATATAACGGAGCTTTTGGTCTGTAACTACTTAAGATAAATCCAGTATAGCCACTTTGCGTCATCCCGATTAACGCATCAGCATTTACATCTGTAGAAAGTTTACAGGCATTATAGCAAATTGCATCACTTAAAAAAGAAGGAGAGTGTGGTTGAGGTACCAATTCATCTTCACGGTTATAATTGTATCCGGACTTTTCTACTTCTATTATTATTTTGCGCATTGTTTCTACAACCAATGTAGGGTGCTCTCCAGCTGCTGTTTCGGCGCTCAACATAACAGCATCTGCACCTTCAATTACCGCATTTGCTACATCCGTAATTTCACTTCTGTTTGGTTTGTTCAATTCAATCATGCTTTCCATCATCTGTGTAGCGACAATCACAGGCTTAGCACGGTGAAGACACATGCGGATAATTTGTTTTTGTAATAATGGAATTTTTTCCACTGGAAGTTCAACTCCAAGATCACCCCGGGCAATCATTACTGCATCCGATTCTACAATTATATCTCTTAAATTTTCTAGTGCTTCTGGTTTTTCAATTTTTGAAATAATCTTGGTCATGCTATTCTTATCCGACAATCTTTTTCTTAATCCCTCAAGATCTTTTACACTACGAACAAAAGAAAGTGCAACCCAATCTAATTTCTGTTCTATAATGAACTCCAGATCTTCAATATCCTTTTCTGTTAATGCAGGCAATGAAATTTTTGTATCAGGAAGATTTATTCCTTTTTTTGAAGACAATACGCCACCCATTGTTACGACTACTTGTACGTCATTATTTTTTAGTACTTCTTTTACTTTTACTTCAAGCTTTCCATCGTTTATAAGAATCGTATTGCCAACAGTAACATCCTGATGAAGATTTGTGTAAGAAACATAAATTCGGTCTTTATTTCCAATTACTTTTTCGTTCGTAAAAGTGAGTATGTCACCAGGTGTAATAATCATTTCTCCTCCTTCTATTTCGCCAACACGAAGTTTTGGACCTTGCAAATCCCCAAGTATGGCGATGTTGAATGGTTCGGTCTTATTTATTTTTCGAATAAATTCTATAATGCTAGCTTTGTTTTCATGTGTTCCGTGAGAAAAGTTTAAACGAAATACATTTACACCTGCTCTTACTAATTCAAGTAATTTCTCATAAGTATCACAAGCCGGACCAACAGTAGCTACTATTTTTGTTTTATGGGTTTTGTGTGCAATTGCTGCATCCCTGTCCATTGATTCATGATAATACTTCTTTGAGTGCTTAGCCATTTATGATAATTTTAAGTTGATTTTTCCTTATTTTTTTTGCAATTAGGAAGCAAGTATTTTAACGATTTTCAACCACTCGTCGCTTATTTTACCTTTATTCTTAACAGCATTTTCGAGTGGGATATAATGCATTTTATTATTCTGAATACCAACAAAGACATTATTCCGGCCTTCTATTAACGATTCTACTGCATGAAAACCCATTCGGCTGGCAATTAATCTATCAATACAAGTAGGAGATCCGCCTCTTTGTATATGACCAAGAATACAAACTCTTATCTCTGCATTGGGTAGATTGTTTTTAAGTAATTTTTGTACTTCATTTGCACCTCCAAAATCATCTCCTTCTGCAACTACTATAAGGTTTACTAATTTTTTACGTCTTTCTTTTTCAAGAAGTGATGTTACAATAGCATCCATATCTGTTTTACGTTCAGGAATAAGAATATTTTCTGCTCCAGTGGCTATTCCACTATGTAGCGCAATATATCCTGCATCTCTGCCCATTACTTCAATAATAAAAATTCGATCATGGGCATCCATTGTATCTCTTATTTTATCAATTGCTTCTACTGCAGTATTTACAGCCGTATCAAAGCCAATTGTAAAATCGGTACCTTGAATATCTTTATCAATTGTTCCTGCAATACCTATGCAAGGGATGTCAAATTCTTTACTAAAATTAACAGCGCCACGAAATGAACCATCACCGCCAATAATAATAAGACCATCAATTTCTCTCTTTTTTAGATTATCATATGCTTTTTTTCTTCCTTCATATTCATAGAATTCTTTACATCTGGCAGTTTTTAAAATTGTTCCTCCTCTTTGAATAATATTAGCAACGGAACGAGAATCCATTTTAAATATGTCATCCTCAATTAATCCCTGATATCCTCTCATTATACCATATACTTCCAATCCATGGTAATTTCCAGTTCTAACAACAGCTCTAACAGCTGCATTCATACCAGGAGAATCGCCCCCTGAGGTTAATACACCAATCTTTTTTACTTTTTTTTCCATTTCTTTGATTAAGGAGTGCAAAAATAGCTAATTGTTATTAATGTGTAACAATAACACACTAACAATTGTTCGGTCAGTTGCGAAGATACGATTCCGTTTTAGAGGGCTTCTAGTATATACTAATTAATAAGATAATTCCGTTTATTAGTTCAGACAATATTTTAATAGTATTTAGATGAAGTTTTTATTTTTTCTGACATCGATATTTTGGTACTTTAACTGTCATGCACAACCAGACAGTACTAAAATACTCAGAGCCTTTCCGATTACTAATTATATTCTTGAATTAAATGATAGTACAAAACTTGTTCAATTGGAGATACCAGATACGGCTGTACTTAAGTTCAGCAATAAACAAATTGGAATTCTTTGGGGTGTTTATAATAAAAAAAATGAAGATATTATTCAAAAGGGCTACGTTAAATGCCAATTAGTCAAGGGTAACTTTTATTATTTTGCTGTTACTAATATTCAGCATGAAGCAGTAATAAAAGAAGGCGATTTAATATATACTTTTTTACATAAAACAACAATATATGACGGAATGCTTCCAAAGCTTGCTGCACATTTTATTAGATTAAAAGATGTGTATGAAAAGCCATTTTATGACAGATATCTTATTTTTTTGGAATGGACGAAAGAGGAAGAACAGGAACAAATAGATTCGATGGTAAGGGATATACGTTTTACCGGAAAATATTTTATTGAAAATAATCCATCCATTGATAAACCGATAAAAAATGGTAAGTATGCAGGCAAACAAACTTTAACGGTTATGACAGAATGTGAATCGGCTGATTTAGTTGATTTTTTTAATTATGTACTTGCAAGGCCAAGAATTTATGCAGGAAAAGAATGGAAGATTTCAGAAATTTTTGCAACCTGGTTATCTGAAGGAGCTCCTACAGTAATCAGCGATAACTCAAAATAGTATTTAATAGCCATCAGTACTAATTTTGAACTATGAAAATTTTAATTACAGGTGCAAATGGATTTCTTGGGCATTATCTGGTTGAAAGTTTATTAAATACAAATTATTCTATTATTGCTACCGGCAAAGGAAATTCACGGTTGTCATTCAGCGCTGATAATTTTTTATATACAGAAATGGATTTTACAAATGCAGCGTCGGTAAATGAAATTTTTGATACGTATAATCCTGAAATTGTTATTCATGCAGGCGCTATGAGTAAACCTGATGAATGTGAACTAAATAAGGACCTTGCTTACAATGTAAATGTGCAAGGCTCAATTAATTTGCTTGAAGCAGCAAAACTGCATAATTGTTTTTTTAGCTTCATATCCACAGATTTTATTTTTGATGGTGAAAAAGGAAACTATCGGGAAGAAGATTTACCGGCGCCAGTTAATTTTTATGGACAAACTAAATTATTCGCCGAGGAACATGTAAAGGAATATAAAGGTGATTGGAATATTATACGAACGATACTTGTTTATGGTAAGCCAAATTCAGGAAGACAAAATCTATTAACTATTATAAAAAGGAAACTTGAAACCAAAGAAGGGTATAATGTTTTTGACGACCAGATAAGAACCCCAACGTATGTTGGCGATCTTGCCAACGGGATTATAACCGCCATAACAAAAAAAGCAACAGGAGTATTTCACATTTCCGGAAACGAGGAGCTTTCACCTTACGAAATGGGTTGCAAAACTGCAGACTATCTCGGATTGAATAAAAGTCTTCTAAGAAAAATTACCAAAAGCGATTTAAAAGAAATTGCAATTCGGCCACCAATTACCGGTTTTGATATCAGCAAAGCGAAATCGTTATTGAATTATCAACCAATCTCATTTGATGAGGGGTTGATAAAAACATTTTCAAATTAAAAGTGATAACTTATTCCGGCTTTTATATTGTGATGAAATGTAACTACATTAATTCTAATTCATCAATAAAACATTTACACTTCTTTGTAAAATATTAAAAGCAATTTCAGCCATGAGATTCTCTTTATCTAATGTTGGGTTCACTTCTGTTATTTCCAAACAACAAACTTTTCTGTTTTGCATGAACTTGCTGATAAGGTCTTCGGCTTCTCTTTCTTTTAGACCGTTTCCAACTGGCGTGCCGGTTCCCTTCGAAATGGAAGAATCAAGACTGTCTACATCAAAAGAAATATAAATATCTGTACAATCTGATAAATGCCTTAAAGCAGCCCTTACTACATTTTCAGCACCTTTACTTCTTACTTCTTTTGTTGTTATTACTTTCATGCCATACTTTTCAATAAGGTGTCGCTCTTCTTTTTCATAATCTCTTAATGAAATAAATACTACATCTTCTGGCAGCACTTTTGGGCTAATTTTTCCAATGGTTTTTAAATATTCCCAATGTTTTTTAGTTTGTTCATCAATTTCATGAACTGCACATTCTTCATTGTCTTTAGCAATTGTGGCAGCCATTGGCATGCCATGTACATTTCCTGAGGGGGTAGTATAAGGTGTATGTAAATCTGCATGTGCATCAATCCATATAATACCTAGTCGGCCTTTTGGATTAGCCATTTTTAATCCGGCTATTGTGCCTCCAGCGGAGCTATGGTCTCCACTAAGAATAACAGGAAAAAAATTATTTTTAGTTGCATCACAAATTGATTTACTCAATCTTTCATAGATAGCTGCAACACCTTTTATTCTTTTCGCATAGGGTGATTCGATTGGTTCATACAATAGTTTATTTTCATCCTGTATTTTTTCAGTCGGGAAATGAATAAAGAAATTACTCATAAAATCTAATGCCGCAACTTTAATTGCTTCTATGCCAAGACTGGACCCTCTGGTGCCTGCACCTATTTCAGATGGCACTTCTATTATTTTGACATTTTTCATAAATCAATCGTTAGATAAATAAATCTTTATCGCTTCATCATGGAATTGTTTAATCAAATATTGATAATAGTTTTTTGTTGAAAATCTTTTTTACAAAGCTTATTAAGCTTTGAACAGATCTAATTTGTAAAATCAACTACTTAATTAAAATAAATTTAAAGTTAACTATTTGTTTCGGTGTAGTCAAGTTTTGCTTGTCTATTTGATATCTTATTCGTGAAATGCTAATACAGGAATATTGCTATGGTAAACAAGTTTTTTAGTATGACTTTTAACGAACAGTTTGGAAAAAAGGCTTTGACCTTTATGAACAACAATTATCATATCAACGTTTTTGTCCTGCGCAAACTGATTTATGGCTTCATCAACATCCTGTAATCCTAGAAAATAAAATTCAGGATTAAAATCACGAAACATTTCATTCAGTTTTACTTTTTCATTCTGGTATTCTTCAGTAAGTGCAACATAATGCTCACTATCAACATTCATTATATGAAGATTTGGATTGAATGTTTTTAAAACTTTTTTAATCGGCACAGATGGGGTAGAAGAGTGTACATTTTTAAAATCTGAAGTCAGTAAAACATTTTTTACATCTTTATAGTTTGCATTTTCAGGTATTATCAACACCGGACATACTTTCTGTTGTACCATCTTAAGTGTATTACTTCCAATAAATGTTTGGCCTAGTGTAGTTCGTCCGGTTATGCCCATAATGATAAGATCGGCTTGTTGATGACGAGCTAATTTATCTAATTCTACAATAAAGTCTGTACCTTCTTCAGCAAGCGTTGTGATTTTTACAATGCCTATTGTCATCAAATTGTCTTTTAATTTTTCAAGATTATCTGAGGCCTCAGATGCTTGTCCAGACTTTTCATAAACATGATGCAAGATCATATTTACGCCATAATGGCCTGTTAATAGTTGCGTAGCGTATCTTGCTGCTTTTAATGAGTTTTCTGAAAAATCTACAGGAACGATGACTGTTTGCATAAAAAATTTTGCTTTAAAAATTGTCGGCAAAGTTAAGCAAATTCAGTCCCATATCATAGTTCGATAATTTATAAAATATACATCATTCATGTGCAGCTAATATCGGAATATGGCTATGATAGGCAAGTCTTTTTGTATGTGAGGTTTTGAATAGGGAGGTAGAGTTACTTTGATGCTTTGGAATTGTAATCATCATATCTATATTATGATCGTCTATAAACTGGTCTGCAGCACCATAAAAATCATTCTTTGTTAAAAAATAGAATTCGGTATTGTAATTATCAAACATTTTGTGTAAAATATTCTTTTGTTCCTCTATTTCCTTACTTAATTTGTTTTGTTCATCTTTATTTACATTAAAAATATGAAGCTTGGGATCAAACATTTCAAGAACAGAGCATATCAATTCGGAAGGGGTTGTATATTCAACGTTTTTAAAGTCAGAAGCAAATGCAACATTATTTATCCCTTTATACACTGCATCAGGTGGTATTATCATTACCGGATAAAGATTTTTGTCAATAAGTTTTAATGTATTACTGCCAAACATTATTTGCCTGATTGTAGATTTTCCTGTGATACCCATTAAAATTAATGTTGCTCTGATAGTATGGGCAAGTCTTGCTATGTTATCAACAAGATCACCGCCAGACTCTCCTTCACATTCTACTGATTTAACTCCAGCACTTAAAAATTCCTGTCGAAGACTTTCTTGATAGTTATGAGAAATATCCTGATCATCGATGCTTTCATAATTATGATAGAGGATTGCTACAGCATCGTCCTTCCCCGCAAGCATTTGAGCAGCATATCTGGCTGCATTTAATGAAGTTTCAGAAAAATCTACTGGAATAATTACACGATGCATAATTTAATGGTTGGTTCAGTCGGTTAAAGTTACTGATTTGAAGGGGAAATCTTGAGTATATGAATTGAGTTAGTATATTGATTCAAAAGTTTGTTGTTGGTATAACTTAGCAAAACTTAATTTCATTCCACTTAGATTTTCTAATTTTTCAAGATATTCTTTGAATAAAGCAGATTTAAAATGGTGATTGGCAGTAGCTTCTTTTTTGAAGCTTTTTATATGCACATAATTGTTATCATCATCATTCGCTTCATAGCATTGACTTCGCATTCCTGCTGGACCGTTTTTTTGCAATGCGTTGAAATAATAATCAATTATTTTCTGAGCTTTTTGTTGCTCTTCTTCTGGTATGTAAAAGGACATAATATAACGTACCATAATGGATGCTTGAATTGATTGAGGTATAAGCTATAATTATGGCAGTTATTTTTACTGATTTGCTGCATCTATATTAAAAAAAGATTTTTTAATATAGTAAAGAGGAATAAAAATTGGGTTATTTACTTTTTTGACACACTTGTATTATCTATTCTAACAAATTTTGTTATTTAATTTAAATCGATAATAGGTTTGATAAACATCTTTTTTATCAACTCTTCATCATGATTATATACATCATCTCTGAAATTCAGTTCACCTTTATCATCAACCCAGGCCGTATAATAAATAATAAATACTGGTATGGACTCTTTAAGCTTTACCCATTTTTCTTTTGTTTGATTCATTGCTGATGCAATTTTTTCTGTGTTCCATTCAGGGTAATCTCTCAGTAACCATTCTGCCATTTTTTGAGGCTCACTTAATCTTATACATCCATGACTAAATGCTCTTTTATCTCTTCCAAATAAACTTTTTGAAGGGGTGTCATGAAAATACATGTTAAAACTATTTGGAAAAATAAATTTTACTTTCCCAAGAGCATTCCCCGGGCCAGGTTTTTGTCGAATACCCGAACCAATCTTTTCCATATTTTTACTGGCCAGATAGTTTGGGTTTCGAGCCAATGAAGGCATAATTTCATTTTTGATAATGCTTTGGGGTACATTCCAATAAGGACTAAAGAAAATTTGGTTCAGGTCTCCGTTAAACATCATAGTATTGTTCCCTACTTTTCCAACTACTACAACCATATCAAATTCCAATTTCTTTCCATCATATACATGTAGCATAAATTCAGGTAGGTTTACAACAATAAGATTGCCCTTAGGTTTTTGTGGCATCCACCTCATTCTATCCATATTTATTAAAATTTCACTAAGTCGCTTTGAAGCAGGAATATTCATGTCTTTCACTAATTGAGAAGTAATAATGCCTGTTTCTTTATAACCATGTCTTCGTTGAAATTTTTTAACTGCAAATTCTAAAGTATCTGTAAAGACTGAAGAAGTATCATTACCAGGCATATCTAATGTCATTTGTAGTCTACTTTTTATTATTGATATGGTACTATTTGAATCTGCTAATTTGTACGACTTTTTAGGTATAGAAATAACAGGCCATCCACCAGCCTTTGTTAAATCAAGATATAATTGTAAGCTGTTTTTCAACCCTGCATACATTTCATTTACTTGTTCATAATATTTGTCATCTTTATGTTTTTTATTTAATATTGAATCAGCCATTAAAACGGGATCTGCTTTTTTTATTGGGATGAACTTTTCTTGTTCTTTTCTTTTTACATATCCCTTCTCATAAGTACTGTTGATATACCTGATAAAATGTTCAGTAAAACCAAATTCTGTATTTCTAATCAATGAATCTTTTGTGTTAGCTGTCATTTTTTCAAGGTTCAAATAATGTTCTGCCTGCTTATAAAAATGAGTATTTGTTAGTGTACTATCTTTTAAATGATTCACAGCATAAGCATATTGATTCCAAAAAAAACGAGCTTGTTCTGTCAATCCGTCTGAAGAGAACCAGGCATATTGATAATTTCTGGCATTATAAAAGCTACGGATTCTAATGGATATTTTTTTATCGCTCAATTGTCGCTGTGCAATATAGGCTTCCATAGAAAGACTATCAAGCATCAAATCACTATACGCATTATCCCGAGTTATACTATAATCTCTATCGGTTACCTTTTTCCCTTTTGCCGAATTTTCAATTGGTTCGTCAACATTTTCTATTTCAATTTTATCTTCTTGTTTTTCGTTTTTGGAGCTGTTACAACAGAGTGTAAAAATTGCGATAGTAATCGCAAAAAGCAGTTTGAATTTCATAAAAGTAAATTTGGTATTCGGTTTAGTTGCTGGCGCAAATAAAAATACAACTTAATGGAGTAAAAAAGTAAGTCCCACTGTAGAAACAGCAGGACTTATGTAATGGTTCTGATTAAGCTTTTATTCTCAGGACATAGTTTTTGCCAAGTCCTGTTTATTAATAATAAACTGTATTGCTTTTGTTTATCGAAGCTACAGGTTTAGTTTGAATTTCAATTTTTTTCTCCGAATGTGCATTAGCTGCTTTTTTTGCAGCTATTTGTGCAAGGCTGGGAGCAATGACTAAAGATACGATTGACATAAGTTTAATCAATATATTCATAGACGGACCAGATGTATCTTTAAATGGATCACCAACTGTATCGCCAGTTACAGAAGCTTTATGTGGTTCTGAGCCCTTGTAATACATTTCTCCATTTATTTCTACTCCTTTTTCAAAAGATTTTTTAGCGTTATCCCAGGCACCACCAGCATTATTCTGAAACATTCCCATCAATACACCACTTACAGTTGCACCTGCAAGGAAACCTCCCAATGCTTCAGGGCCTAAAGTAAATCCAATGATCAATGGAGAAATTATTGTAATTGCACCCGGCAGCATCATTTTCTTAATCGATGCCTGCGTTGAAATAGCAACACATTTTTCATACTCTGGCTTTCCTGTTCCTTCCATAATACCTGGAATGCTTCGGAACTGACGACGAACTTCTTCTACCATTGCCATAGCTGCTTCACCCACTGCACGGATTGCTAAAGAAGAAAAAATAAATGGTATCATTCCACCAACAAACAAGGCAGCTAAAACATCTGCTTTATAAATATCAATATGCTGATTTTCGGGCATAGCCACACCAACAAAAGCGGCGAATAATGCTAAAGCAGTCAAAGCTGCCGAAGCAATTGCAAATCCTTTACCTGAAGCAGCAGTTGTATTACCAACAGCATCTAATACATCGGTTTTTTCCCGAACATCTGCAGGCAATTCACTCATTTCAGCAATACCACCAGCATTATCAGCTATCGGACCAAAAGCATCAATCGCTAATTGCATAGCTGTAGTAGCCATCATACCAGCTGCAGCTATTGCTACTCCATATAGTCCGGCAAACTGATAAGAACCCCAGATACCACCGGCCAACACTAAAATTGGTAAAAAAGTAGATTCCATTCCTACAGCCAACCCACCTATTACATTGGTAGCATGACCAGTTGATGATTGTCTGATAATTGAATTCACAGGACCTTTGCCCATAGCAGTATAATGTTCAGTAATAATGCTCATTAAAGCACCTACTATTAAACCTACTCCAATTGCACCCAAAACTCCCCACTTGGTAAAGTAAACGCCTCTTAATTCCATTACTTCAGGAAGTATCCAATAAACAAGTCCTGCCGCAGCAAAGGCCGTTAATATCATTGAACCCCAGTTACCCATGTTCAATGCTTTTTGTACATTATTTGTACTTACTCCGGCTTTATCACTGATACGTACGAAAAGTGTTCCAACGATAGAGAATAATATTCCAATACCAGCAATTAGCATTGGTAAAATAATAGGAGAGAATCCACCTAAATTGTCATTGCCTTCAATGATGGATGTCTGTTGGCCTAAAACTATGGTAGCTAAAACGGTAGCCACATAAGAGCCAAATAAATCAGCACCCATACCAGCCACATCGCCTACGTTATCACCAACATTATCAGCAATCGTTGCAGGGTTTCTTGGATCATCTTCAGGAATTCCTGCTTCTACTTTTCCAACAAGGTCAGCGCCTACATCAGCAGCTTTTGTATATATACCACCACCTACTCTTGCAAAAAGTGCTATAGATTCAGCACCTAATGAAAAACCAGTAAGCACTTCAATCGTTCTAAACATCTCTTC
Source organism: Chitinophagaceae bacterium (assembly GCA_024643655.1). Taxonomy (GTDB): domain Bacteria; phylum Bacteroidota; class Bacteroidia; order Chitinophagales; family Chitinophagaceae; genus JJ008. The sequence continues at coordinate 38,953 of JAHEMM010000014.1, forward strand.
AGAATTCACTGCAGAACCTGGTGCGAAATATTGTTTTAATACAATATATAAACCACCTAATCCTAATACTGCAAGACCTGCAACACCCAATCCCATTACAGCCCCACCAGTAAAGGAAACATTCAAAGCTTTACTTAAACTAGTACGGGCAGCTTGTGCTGTTCGTACATTGGCTTTTGTTGCCGCTTTCATTCCAATAAAACCTGCAAAAGCACTAAAGACAGCTCCAAATACGAAAGCTATGGCGATAGACCAATGCGAATGTGGGTTGGCTTGTGCCATTACAGCTAATAGGATTCCTACTATAACAACAAAATACCCTAATACTTTCCATTCAGCTTTTAAAAAGGCCATCGCTCCATCAGCAATATATTTACTGATTTCTTTCATACGGTCTGTACCTGCATCTTGTTTAGAAACCCAGTTAAATTTTACAATGGTGTAAAGAAGACCGATAAGGCCCATTACCGGGACGAGATAGATCAATTTGTCCATAAGAGTTGATACTTAATCAAAATTTAATAAAAAACGGCTATTTAGCCGGGCGGCAAAGATAAGGGATGAGTTGTCAAATTTGGAAACAGCAATAAGGAATTTTAATGTAATTACTCTTTCTGTTTAAATGTTTGAAAAACTGAGGTTTATGTGTAATTTCTTGAAGTTAAAGTTTCTAATTTTACTTTGATTTTTCCTTTTGAGAACTCTTAATCTTCTTTACTGGTATTAAACTTTCAGGACTTTCATTATCATCTTCAGTTTTATCTTGATTTTGCAGATAATTACCAAAAAAAGCATAACAAAGATTGGCTGCCCTGTAAATTCCTCTGTTGAACTTGTTTCCTAAAATAATAATGGTTGCTTTTTCATCAATTAACCGAGTAAACGCTGCATTAAAACCATGCCATTTACCAAAATGATAAACAACTTTTTTACCATTGGGTAATAGTTGCAATCTCCAGCCTAAACCATAATTATGTACTGATGGTTTTTCAAAACTTTGGGGCGAAAAGGCTGCTGCTAAAAATGAAGTGTCTAATACTTGATTGGTATATAATGCCTGATCCCATTTCAATAAATCCTGTGGTGTTGAATAAATATTTTTATCACCGTAAGTAGCATCCAGAAAATCATAATCCCAAAATGTATTTTTATATGTAAATGATGAGGTTGCTGTTGAAGTGTCTTTTAAAGTAAATACAAAAGTGTTTTTCATTTGTAATGGGGCAAATATTTTCTGCTCCATATATTCTGGGAAAGCTTTTCCAGTTACTTTTTCAACAATCATTGCTAGTAATACAAAGTTGGTATTGCAATAATTAAATCGGGTATCTGGTGAATAACTTTTATTCGGTTTTTCGGTCATCAAAAAGTTCAATACATCCTGATTGGTAGTGAATATTTTTTTATCCCAATCGCTGTTCGACATGAAATAGAGATAATTGGGTAAGCCACTACGATGACTCAATAAAAGTTTTACCGTAATATCCGGATAAGGAAAGCCTGGAAAGAATTTTGTAATCGTATCTGAAAGTGATAATTTATTTTCTTGAACCAATCTTAAAATGGCAACTGCAGTAAAGGTCTTACTGGTAGATGCTATATGAAATGAGGTATTGCTATTTATAGAATCAGGTTTGCGCAGGTCAGCCTTTCCTTTATAGTTTTCATAAATAATATTTCCATTTTTAGCAATTAATATTCCTCCATTAAAACCGGTCTTAAGAAGAGTGGTATCAAAAAAAGTACTAAGCAGACGATAATAGGATCTGAATTCTTCTTTACTTAAGGTTTTGGGAGTTGGAGGATAATACTGTAAGGAGTCATCTTCTATTTGTTCATTCTCAGAAGAAGTGTTACAGGCCGTAAAATAGCATAGCAATACAGTAAATAGCAAAAAGTTTTTCAATACATTCCGATTTGAACAAAAATAGGAGTGTCAACCAGAAAAACAAATAGTGCTTTTCCCCATATTCTTTAACATCTTAATAATACCGCATTTATATTTGCAATATGGCGAAAACTGACAAAACAAGTTATCCAAAGGAAAAGATAAAAATTTTATTTCTTGAAAATATTAGCGATAGGGCTGTAAAGAATTTTCAGCAGCATGGATATGTGCATGTAGAGAAAATTTCAAAAGCATTAACAGAAGAACAATTGATGAATGCTATAAAAGATGTGCATATTCTTGGTATCCGTTCAAAAACTCAAATCACTAAAAATGTATTGGATGCTGCAAAAAAATTACAAGCAATTGGTTGCTTTTGTATTGGTGTAAACCAGGTAGATTTGGACGAGGCAACAAAGAATGGGGTAGTAGTGTTTAATGCGCCCTATTCTAATACAAGATCTGTTGCAGAATTGGTTATTGGCGCTGCTATTATGTTGATAAGAAGAATACCTGATAAGAATAAAGCGGCGCATGAAGGAATCTGGATGAAAGAATCACAGGGAAGTTATGAGTTGAGAGGAAAGACAATTGGTATTATTGGATATGGAAATATAGGTTCACAAGTAAGTGTATTATCAGAAGCGTTAGGATTAAAAGTTATTTTTTACGATGTAGAAACAAAATTGCCTTTAGGTAATGCGGAAGATGCTAAATCTTTAAAAGCATTATTAAGTAAAGCTGATATTGTGACATTGCATGTACCCGACAATTCACAAACTAGAAACTTATTAGGGAAAGTGAATCTGAAGCATTGTAAGAAAGGTTCAATATTAATCAATTATGCAAGGGGAGAAGTGGTAGACCTGGAAGTGTTACGCAAATTAATTCTGGATGGACAAATTGCTGGTGCAGCCATTGATGTTTTTCCGATTGAACCAGAAAAGAATGGCGATCATTTCCGAACGCCATTACAAGATTGTCCGAATGTATTACTGACTCCCCACATTGGCGGATCAACTGAAGAAGCACAGCAAAATATCGGTGAAGATGTAAGTCTCAAACTTTTTAATTACCTGGAGAAAGGAATCACTTTTGGTTCTCAGTCAATACCTGCATTAGCATTGCCACCACAAGAGGGAAGCCATCGCATTTTGCATATACATAATAATGTGCCAGGTGTACTTTCTGAGATCAATACACAGCTTTCTAAAAACAAAATCAATATACTCGGTCAGTATTTGAAAACTAATGAAGAGATTGGTTATGTGGTGCTGGATGTTGATAAGCAACTTTCTTCTCAGGCATTGAAACTATTGAGAGAAGTAAAAGAAACAATTAAGGTAAGGATGTTGTATTGATTTTTTTGAATCTATTTTTTACAGCCACTAATCAAATAATACCCAAAATGCTTCCGGTATAAACCCAGTATCATTCCCAATACCGGGGCATATACATTATGCCAACGTTCTTTTTTCAGATGAAGGCTTTTGTTTCTCCATAATTCTGTAGCAAAAAATTTTATGGAAGTCCAGGGTACATAAGCAACAGATGGAGCAATCCGCATACTAATTTCTTCAATCTTAATATTTGTAAACCCATATTTTCTCAGGTTGATTTCAAACTCATTAATAGTAGCAAAGCAGGGGAGAGCCCAGTACTTTTTTATTTTATTATATAAATAGTTAAATAAACGAGGATGGTTTCCATCATGTTTAATAAATCCATCCGCTATACAAAATCTTCCGCCAGGTTTTAAAACTCTAGCCATCTCTTTAATAAACAATTCTTTTCCTTTCCCGTTTGCGTGACAGGCACTTTCCATTGCATATGCATGGGTAAATGTGTTGTCGTTAAAATTCAGGTGTTCAAAATTTTCATTTTTAAGTTCCACTTGTGCTTCCAGTTTATCTTTTCTAATCAATACTCTTCCTTTTTCAATTTGAGAATCTACGATGGTAATACCTGTAATAGTTGAAAGCGGAAATTTTTGAGCAGTATGTCTTGCTACTGTTCCTACACCACATCCAAGATCAATGATATGGCTGGGTTTGCCAGTATCAGTGTGAAGACGTTTCAGCACCTGATCGTTCATATTTATTAGCATTCTTTCCAGCAAAAAAAGGTCACTGAATTTTCTATAATAACCAAAATGCATATTGAAGTTTTTACTCCACATTTCATAATCTGGGCCGGCTACGTCATAATATTTCTCGATTTTGAAATAGGGAGCTTCTTGTAAGGCATTCATTACCGGATAACTTTGTGTGGTATAGGTTGCCGGAGTTGTTTTCATAATCGTTGGTTTATTTGTATAACGTAAAGATAAATATTTGTTTACATTATTTTCAGTAATTATTGAAAATTGTGTAAATTTGTAGTACAAAATTATTTATATCATGAAAGTTGTAATAGTCGGTGCAGGTTTTGGCGGATTGAGACTGGCAAGAAAGTTGAATAACAAACCTGGTTTCGAAGTAATATTAATAGACCGGTTTAATTACCATCAGTTTCAGCCCTTGTTTTACCAGGTGGCAACTGCCGGACTGGACGCCAGTAATATTTCATTTCCGCTTCGCAAAGTTTTTCAGAAAAGTAAAAATGTAAGAATCAGGCTTTGTAATCTTTCTGAAGTTGTTCCATCTGAAAATAAGATTATCACTGATGTAGAAGAGATCAGTTATGATGTTCTCGTGTTGGCTACCGGTGCCGACACTAATTTTTTCGGTAATAATAACCTGGCAGCTCATTCATTTCCGATGAAATCAACTGTTGAAGCTTTACAGATACGTCATCGCTTGTTGCAGTTGTATGAAAAAGCGCATAGTGTAAAAGATGAAGAAGCCTATCAACAAATGATGAATATTGTAGTAGTGGGTGGTGGACCAACAGGAGTGGAAGTGTCCGGTGCATTGGCAGAAATGAAAAAGTATGTATTGCCAAAGGATTTTCCGGAACTTGATTTTTCAAAAATGAATATTTATTTATTGGAAGGGACCGATAAAACATTGTCGGCCATGAGTGCAAAATCATCTAACCAGTCAGAAAAGTATTTAAAAAAATTAGGAGTGGATGTAATGACCAATACGTTGGTAAAGAATTATGATGGCGAAAATGTCCAATTACAAAATGGGAAATTAATTCCTGCATTAACTGTTATCTGGGCTGCAGGTGTAAAAGGAAATATTCCTGCTGGGTTTCAAAATACAATTATCGCAAAGGGAAATCGTATTAAGACTGACCGGCACTGTCTTGTGGAAGGATATAATAATATATATGCCTTAGGCGACCTAGGATATATGGAAACTCCAAAATTTCCCAAAGGATTACCTCAAGTAGCACCCGTAGCTATGCAACAAGCGGACCTGTTGGCCGGAAATTTAAGATTGATTGAAAGAAAATCAAATCCAGATAAACAATACGAGTTTGAGTACAAGGATAAAGGATCAATGGCAACGGTAGGCAGAAATCTGGCTGTAGTCGATATACCAAAACCTAAGTTACATTTTGGGGGCTTTTTTGCATGGTTAATTTGGATGGGGCTTCATTTGATGCTTATTGTTGGAGTTAAGAACCGCTTTTTTGTATTCCTTAACTGGTTGTATAATTATATAACATACGACCAAAACCTGCGATTGATTTTCAAGGAATTCAACAGAAATGAAGAAATTAAAGCTTCTTAAGTATTTTACGACCTCTTGCTCTGAATGCTGCAGTTTCAAATTCCCAACGGTCTTCAATGATAGTTTTTAACTCAGCTTTTATATCAGGATAAATAGTAGATAAATTTTCTAAAACTGTAAGAGAGAAGGCTTTAATGGCTGGTTTTTCTTCTGGAGAAATGATAAAGTCGAAGCAAATATTCATTACATCTCCCTGGAACTTTTCGGGAATATGAACTTCCTGAAGTAATCGAATTGTATTTCTTTTTTCAGCATCATGCAAATCCTTTTTCTTTAAATTGGCGATTAATATACCAAGATGCTTCTTTATAAAGCCAGGATTTGCAATAGCTGAATAACTTAATGGCCAACCAGCTCGTTGTCTTAATAATTTATCTCCTGAAATAAAATGTCTCATAAGTTCATCAAAACGGGCTTGATTGGTTCCAATCCAGTGTACAATTTCATCACATGTAGCTTTGTTATGACCTGATAGTATTTTACTTTTTAGTTTAATCATTGCATATAAAAGAATTCTATTGTTTTAAAGTCCATAAAGTAAACTTATCTAATAAATATAGAACCTTAAATCAATATTATTTGAACAACAATTTCTTATAATATATATTATGTTAAATAAGTGTTGCAAACAATAGACTCAAAAAAAAGGTACATATCCTTCTTTCGTGATTGGTA
>JAHEMM010000086.1 GCA_024643655.1 Chitinophagaceae bacterium
GAGAAAACAATGCCCAAAGAAAAAATACAAAGAGTGCCGGAAGGGCATTATCTGCAATGGGTAAATGCATGTATAGCGGGATATGGAAATGCAACAACCAGTTCTCCATTTTCGTATGCAGGACCATTTACAGAAAGTATCTTGATGGGTAATCTTGCCATCAGAAGCTGGATGATGAAGAATCCAAATTTGAAAGGATGGGGTGATAAATATTTAGGGCGTAAAAAATTATTATGGGATGCAAAAAATATGAAGGTTACTAATTTTGATGAGGCTAATCAGTTTGTGAGAAGAGAATACAGAGATGGATGGAAACTGGAATTGTAAATACTAATCTAATAATTTAACGAGACTCATTAGTTCAGCTTGTTTGTATTGATCTCTGTCACTATCAAAACATTTACTGAACTCTTCCAGCATTTGCTGAATTACTTGCTTATTTGATTGCGGTTTAAAATAAGAACCAACAGGGGGCACAGAAATTCTTTTGAAATAGCTATCTACATCCTGCTGTGTAAATACCTGACCAGATGTTGGATCAATAAAGAATTCTATTTTATGAATAGGGTTGGGAAGATTCTCTTCAGAATAGCCTGGCTTGAAATAGGCAACAATAAATTGTTTGGGGATATTGATTGCTCTTACTGGAATATCCAGCAACTCACAAAGTATAAGATACAGAATACCGTTGCTGATCTGATTTCCTCTTTTTGATTCTAATGTTTTATGCAGCAGAAACTCATTCGGTTCTTTGTAATTGGTCTCTCCACCTTTTAATCCATAATAGCTGTATAAAATACTGGTAACAATATTAATTTGTTCTAAGGGAGTAAGGTAATTATTTAACTCAAGCCAGATATTACGTCTTATTTTTTCTATTTCCTGTAATATAGGCGTAGTCGAAATTTCTGGATACTGAAACTTACAGGCCAGCATGGCGCCCAACATCAACTCATGATGACCGGAAATACTCCATTGACGAAAATCTTCAGTAAGGTCTGTAAAGTGAAGACGATGAATTAATAACTCAATTCGATTTTGTATTTCTTCATTGGGAGTTGTTTCCCACAAATTTTCCAGATTGGGAATAATATTTTTACCATAGTCAACAATCTTATTCGAAACCATTCCAAATACTTCTTCATCTGGATCGTCGATCAAGGTAAATAATGCTGCTATTTCGTTATTTGTTTCCAAGGTGATGATTCTTGCACAATATCATTATTGCAGTTGGAATAGAATAGTTAAACTTTTCCACAGGTGGGGATACACATTATTGATTAATAGAAATTATGCAACTCAAATTTTATGGTTAAGTTTGAATCATGAAAAAAATCATTTTTTTACTCTTGTTATTTTCATTTTTACTAAGTATTAATGCACAAGTAAATGACTTATATATTTTGCGAAAAGATAGCAGTGGATTTGATTTAACAATTAAAGGGGCTTCGCATCTTGCTTCTCTTCCGTTAAAGTGTATAACACAGCAATTCCCTAATAAAACAAATCATACATCTAATTCTGATAGTGACCATGTTTTATTACCCAGGCAAATACATCCTTCCTTTTTTGGCTGCTTCGACTGGCATTCATCGGTACATGGGCATTGGATGTTGGTTAGATTATTGAAACAATTCCCATCTTTAAGTGAAGCCGCTTTAATACGGGAAGTTATAAATACTACAATAACTAAAGAAAATGTTCTGAATGAGGTTAATTATTTTAATATGCCCATGACGTCATCCTGGGAACGAACTTATGGATGGGCCTGGATTTTAAAATTGGATGAAGAGTTATTTAAATGGGATGATCCGGATGCAAGAAAATGGCATGAGGCTTTACAACCCTTAACAAAAAAAATAGTGTCACTTTGGGAAAATTATTTACCTAAACAAACATATGCAAACAGAACAGGGATTCATCCAAACACTGCTTTCGGTTTGGTTTTTGCATTAGATTATGCCCGCACTGAAAATAAAATAAATTTTGAAAAGGCAATAATTCAATCTGCAATAAAAATTTTTGGAAATGATACAAACGCACCTGCTTCATGGGAGCCCAATGGATCAGATTTTTTATCGCCAAGCCTTGAAGAAGCAGACTTAATGCGTCGGGTACTTAGCCAAATTGATTTTTCAAAATGGTTTACAAAATTCTTTTCTATTCAAAACATTAAACATTTAACTATTTTGCCAGTAGTTTCAGACAGATCAGACTTACAGATTGTACATCTTGATGGATTAAGTTTTAGCAGAAGTTGGTGTATGAAAGGTCTTGCCAAAACTTTACCGAAAAAAGATATCAGAAAGATTCTACTGCAACGTTCCGCTATACATCATCTTGCTGTTGCTTTGCCACATATCGTTAGTGGTGAATATGGAGGTGAACATTGGCTAGCAAGTTTTGCGGTCTACTCTCTTTTAGACTAAATCGATTTATTTATATTTTTTTGCCAATACCATCCAATCCCAGGGCTTAGGTTCTTTTAGCCATTTTGGTGCATTGATGAATTCTGTATTCCAGTTGTATTCAATCTTATTAAATTCTTCAGCTTGAAATCCTTCTTGCGACAATAATAATTGCAATTCTTCTTTCAAATAATGTTTATGTGGTACATCATCTATTTCCACATTGCCCTGGCGGATATTGTTCCATTTTACTAATGCTTTTTTTGCATTTTTAGTTTTTGGAAAAAGTTTGTTGTCGATTTTATATTGTTGTTGAATGATGTTGGTCAATAGCCATGATTCCAGTGAAGGAATAGTAATAACGATTCGTCCACCTTTCTTTACACAAGCTGATAAGGATTGAAAGAATTTTGTCCTGTCTTTTAAACTTGGTGTTAGAATAGCATTTATGCAGATGCCAAAATCACATGTTGGTACGTTAGTGTTAATACCACTCATATCTGCCCTAATAAATTCTACATTCTTATATTGCGGATAATGTTGTTGAGCTATTTCAAGGTTCTTTGCAGAAATATCAACTGCAATCACTTTTTTAAAAATAGGAGAAAGAACAGGAATCCATTTACCAATGGCACACCCAATATCAATTACAGTCTTTTTCTTAGAAGCATATTTGTTGATAACCGAACAGATTATTGCTTTCTTATCATTGTGCAAAACATCAAAGATTTCTTCGCCGTATGTTGGTGCTATTTTTTCCCAGTAGGATCGTTTCATCTAACAAATTTAAAAAGAAAAATACCGGGATAGTAGATATTTTCTTTTCATACATTTACGGATAAATTAAAAAAATGAAAAAGTATTTTGTGCAGATTATTCTGCTTTTTGCATTTGCCTTTTTTTCCTGTAATAATGGATCAGGCTCTGGTGAGGCTTATACATTAAAAATGCGATTAACACCCGGAGATAATTTCAAACAAGAGATGGATATGACAATGGATATGGGAATTGATATGATGGGTCAATCCATTAAAAATGAAATGGGAATGAAAATGATGATGGGGTTTGATGTAATCGGCGATTCAAATAATTTAAAGAAAATAAAAATGACCTATGAAGACTTTAAAATGACCATGAAGATGGATGTGCCTGGTGCTGAAGCAATGAATATGGATTCAATTATGGATAAATCAAGTAAAAAAATCAATGGAAAAGCAATTTCAATTTTGCTTGATAATAATAACAAAGTAGTATCAGTTGAGGGGTTTGAAGAATTAATGGTTAATAATGAAGTTGATGATGAAGCCACTAATCAGCAAATAAAAAAAATGTTTTCAAAAGAGCAGGCAAACAGTATGTTAGGGATGATGTTTCAGATGTACCCGGATAAACCAGTAAAAGTTGGTGAAAGCTGGGATAAGGAAATTGAAACAACAATGGCAGAAGTAAAAATGACAATGAAAGGAAAATATACTTTAAAATCTGTTAAAGATGGGGTTGCAAATATTCAGGTTGCCGGAAAATTTTCAGGAAAAGGCAGTATGAATCAGAATAGAATGAATATAGATATGGATATGGACGGCGATCAGAATGGACAAATAAATATTGGACTAAGTGATGGTTATCTTAAAGACAGCGATTATAAAATGGATATAAAAGCGAATATGAATGTAATGGGGCAGAAAGTGCCAATGACAATGAAGGCAAAATATATGATAAAAGGAAATTGATAATATAATTTTATCGTATGTAAAATAAAAGAGGCTGACCCAAAAATCGGGTCAGCCTCTTTTTTATATGAATAACGAATTACTTTTTTATTCTCTACTACCAAACGAAAAACTACTGGTAAATCTTAGTGCTATCAGGCTGGCGGAGCCTCCTTTATAGTAAACAGTTTCATATCTAAGGCCAACTTCATATTGTGTTCTACGATTTGATGGGAAAAGGTAACCTGCTCCAACTGCCCAGTCAAATCCATTAACTTTTTGATCAACAAAATCATTTGTAAGTGCTCCATAAACACTATACCCTACTTGTGGTTCCACAAAAAAACCAGAGCTAGATCCACTTAAAACATAACGATAACCTGCTTTTATTGGAACAAAAACAATCCCTTGTTCCCCGCCTGTTTGTTTAATTGGACTATAAATAACTCCAGCTTCAAGGGTAGCACTACCACCTTCAGAAACGGGTACTGCAGCTTTTAAAACAGCACCAAATCCGATACTGTATTCATTGCTTTCTTTTCCAACTATTTTAACTACTTCAATTTGTGCATGCAAATAACAAGCAAGTAGGAGAGATACATTTAGAAAGAAGACTTTTATCATATAAAAATATTTTTACTTGTGAATATATATATATATATATATTCACAAATTTTATTTTTTCTTCTTTACTGCTTTCTTCTTCGTTGCTGCCTTTTTCTTTGCCGGTGCTTTCTTAGCTTTCTTAGAAAATGCTCCCGGTATTTCTACTTCAATAAATCCTTTTACATCTTCCAATGTAAATGCAGCTGCTTCTTCGGGAGTGTAACGGGTATCATCTTTTTTCTTTGGTAATCGTATTTTCTTTTTCCCAAACTTAATGATGGGAGCCCAGCGATCATTCTCCACTGAAATTTTTTCTTCTTCCCATCGGTGGATATAGCGATTGGCTTCTTTCTTTACTTTGGCATCAATCAATTCATCCATTTCTGCCTGTGTCAGATTGTCAAAATCATATCGCCGGGGAACATTAATGAACATGTCATCCCATTTTATATATGGCCCAAATCTTCCTTTCCCTTTTATGATTGGTTTTTTATCATATGTACCAACCGGCGCATCTGCAATTTGTTTTTGTTTGATATGCTCAACCGCAGAATCAAAATCAACTGATGAAAGATCAGTACCTCTTGGAAGAGAAATAAAATCATCACCCCATTTTACATATGGGCCAAAGCGGCCCACATTCACAGAAACTTCTTTTTCTTCATACAATCCCATACTTCCCTGTGCACCAAATAAGTTCATCGCTTCTTCGTAAGTGATGGTCTCAATACTTTGTCCGGTTGGTATTTTAGCAAAGCGGGGTTTTTCTTCGTCATCCACGCCACCAATTTGTATCATAGCGCCATATCGTCCCATTCTTGCTACTACTGGCTTTCCACTATCAGGATCTATACCTAATTCTCTTTCTCCTTTTATTCGCTCTGCATTTTCTATGGTATTGTCTACATCTTTTTTAAAAGGCAGATAAAAATCATCGATCATTTTATTCCACTTCATCTTGCCTTCTGCCACTTCATCAAACTCGCCTTCTATCTTAGCAGTAAAACCATAATCCATTATATCGTCGAAGTACTGTTTCAGAAAATCGGTTACTACCAAACCCAGATCAGACGGAAATAGTTTTGATTTTTCTGCTCCCGTATTTTCCTTTTCACTGATTAAAATCACATTTTCTTTCTGCAATTTATAAACGCTGAAATCTCTTCTTGTTCCCTCCTTATCTCTTTTTTCTACATATCCTCTTTTCAATACTGTAGAAATAGTTGGAGCATAAGTAGAAGGACGTCCAATTCCTAATTCTTCTAATTTTTTTACCAGTGATGCTTCTGTAAATCTTGCCGGCGGACGACTAAAGCGTTCTGTTGCTTTCATTTCTTTTAATGGCAACTGCTGACCAACTGTTAGCGGCGGTAACATTCCTTCGTTCGCATCTTCTTCCAGTTCATCCTCATCTTTATCTTCTCTGTACACTTTTAAAAATCCGTCAAACTTTAATACTTCGCCAGAGGCGGTGAGTTCTTCTTTATTTGTAGAGATAGAAATTTTCGCTGTTGTTTTCTCCAGTTCTGCATCAGCCATCTGGCTGGCCATAGTTCTTTTCCAAATCAGATCGTACAATCTTGCCCATTCAGCTTCCTGAATAGAAGGGTTGCTTGCATACGTTGGTCGTATGGCTTCGTGTGCTTCCTGAGCACTTTCATTTTTATTTTTATACTTGCGAAACTGATGATATTTTTCACCATACATACCTTTTACAGTAGCCGTAATGTCACCCAGTGCTGTATTACTAAGGTTTACACTATCTGTACGCATATAAGTAATGTATCCATTCTCGTACAACTTTTGTGCTATTTGCATGGTACGGGCCACACCGTATCCTAATTTCCTGGATGCTTCCTGCTGCAATGTAGACGTAGTAAATGGTGGAGCAGGTGTTCTTTTTCCAGGCTTCACTTGTATATCGGCCACTTTATAATCAGCACCAATACAGCTTTTCAAAAATGCTTCTGCATCTTCAGCGGCATTTTGTTTTTTGCCTTCGGCAGAAAAAGTAACGGCTTTATTTGAAACATCTTTAGCTGTAAATAAGCCTTCAATTTTATAAGTACTAACAGCATTAAATGCATTAATCTCTCTTTCCCTTTCTGCAATAATCCGGACTGCCACACTTTGTACACGGCCTGCACTCAGGTTATTCCTCATACTCATTTTACGCCAGAGCACAGGGCTTAACTCAAATCCTACAATCCTGTCAAGTATTCGTCTTGCTTGCTGAGCCATAACCAGATTCATATCCAATAGCCTTGGATTTTCTACAGCGGCTTTTATAGCAGGTTTTGTAATCTCATGAAAAACAATACGTTTTGTCTTTTTGGGATCAAGTCCTAGTACCTCGCATAAATGCCAGCTGATAGCTTCACCCTCACGGTCCTCATCCGTTGCTAACCACACTTCCTGGCTTTTACCTGCTATTTTCTTTAGTTCAGCGACTACCTTTTCTTTTTCAGGGGGCACAATATAGGTGGGTTCAAAATTTTTCTCCAAATCTATGCCCATACCAGCTTTCTGCAGGTCACGGATATGGCCAAAACAGCTCTTCACCTGGAAATCAGACCCAAGTATTTTCTCAATCGTTTTCGCTTTCGCCGGACTCTCAACTATTAGTAAATTCTTTGCCATAAAGGATACAATATTATATATACAACTGCTTTTCAGCCGCCGCAAGTTAGGACAAGAATAATAAAAAATATTTTAATCCCAACAAATTGCCTGCCTGCCGGTAGGCAAGTACCCTGATCAGCATCTGTTGCGTCGCACTCTTATCCGTTCAGTTCAATGGGCATCACTAGCGAAAAACGATAAAATCACTTGAATTTTATTGCTAGAAAAATTTTTCTTAAAAATTGCAAGAAAATGATTTTAAAGCCTTGTTTGAAAGAATGCAGCAATTTTCTCTGCCCATCTTTTATACTCTTTACCAGAAGGATGTAATCCATCACTTGCTATTAAAGTATTATCAGTTGCGGCTTCTCTTGTCCAGGGTGTAATATCTATGTAGTGAACATTATATTGTTGGGCAATTTGCTTATTGGCCGAATTATATGCATCAATTTCTATAGCTATCTGAGCTCTGTCTCTGCCATTAGCAAAAGGCGTAACTCCCCAATCCGGAATAGATAGCACAACCACTTTTTCAGGTTTATTGCCTGCAAAAGCTATTGCTTTTTTCAAAAGCGCTTCAAATTCTGATTGATAATTAATAACTGTTCTGCCGCGGTATTGATTATTGACGCCAATTAAGAGAGAAACGAAATCATAGGTCTGTCGCAATGGAATTTCTGTATTTGCAGCTGAAATACCTGTTTCCAGTTCATCAGTTGTCCAACCTGTTTTTGCTATAATCCTGGCTGGCAAGAAAGGTTTTGCATTATTTAACAGCATACTTACTACCTGATTAGGAAAATTTTCTGTTGCCGGCACACTTTGTCCGATAGTATAGGAATCGCCGAGTGCCAGATAATAATATTTTTTTTCTACAATCGGTGTGTCAGTCATAGTATTGTTGTTACGTTCTTTATTGCAGGAACTAATGAGTGTAAAGAAAAACAATATTGCTATAAACTGCTTCATAAATAATTAACAACCGTATCTATTATTTTGTTGTCCCTATATATTTTACTGTGTCCTAATCCCTTAGTAATTACGAATTTAATATTAGAATAGTTTTCATTTTTCAGCTTTAATGCATCGCTCAATGGAGTTACGATGTCATCTTCATCATGTATCCATAGTACTTTTGCTTTTATATTTTTCATCGCTCTCTTAATAGAGTACCATGAAGCCTTTTTTCCTCCTTTATCGATTATAACTTTTTCAATTGCTACCCTTAAAGATTCTTCAATGGCCAGAAAATTAAAAAAAGTAGCAAGGGCAGTTGTGGTCTCTGTTGCAGGAGCTATTAATACAATCCGGTAATCTTCTGAATGTTTGATTTCTTCTAATGCAAGACTAAGAGCTAAGCCGCCAAATGAATGTGCCATAAAAGATTCTACTGGCCCGAATTTTATATGGATTTTCTTTATCATCTCCTTATAAAAAGGTGCTGTAATCATTTTGCCGCCACTGCTGCCATGTGCCGGAGCATCAAATGCTAGTACTTCGTATCCTTTTTTGACAAAATGAGTAATGTATTTATCAAAATTTGTTACAGATGATTCCCAGCCATGAAGTATCAATACCTTTCTTTTTCCTTGGGCATTAAATCTCCAGCCACGGACCATAATTCCTTCAAGCAAGAACTGAAGCTTTTCTCCACTATCAAATATTTTAGCCGGTTTTTTATTTTTGCGGGATTGTGGTGTGCAGAATAATGCAAAGGCTTTTTCCGCAGCTTTTTTATTCGAAACAGCAGCCAGGATTCTAAATTTTGTTTTATAGTAGCTAATTGCTAACCGCTGAACTGACTTCTTAACTGCCATTCTTATTTCCTTTCTTTAATGTAGATTGCAAATCTATTCAATCATTCTTAATATATTTATTAGGTTTAAGCTATGGATATCGTTATAATCGGTTCTGGGAATGTAGCATCAGTACTCGGCAGAAAGTTTAAAAATGCCGGACATGCAATATTGCAGGTTTATAGCCGGAACGCTTCTGCTGCATCCAAACTTGCCTACGAGTGGGATACAGAGTCAACTAATTATAAAAGCTTGATTAATAACAATGCAGATTTATATTTGATAGCTGTTAATGATGATGCCATAGTTGATGTTATAAAAGATTTATACTTACCTGAAAAAATAATTGTTCATACAGCGGCTGCAGTACCAATGGAAATCTTGCAAACGGTTAGTGATAACTATGGTGTTTTTTATCCCCTTCAATCCTTGCGGAAGGAAATGGAGGCATTGCCAGCTGTTCCCATTTTTTTTGATGGTAGCAATGAAAAGACAAAAAACTTTCTACAGAAACTTGCAACATCTATTTCGCCAGAAAATGTTGTTGAAGCAGGTGACGATACAAGATTAAAACTACATATAGCAGCGGTTGTTGTCAATAATTTTGTGAATCACTTATATACTATCGCCGAGGAGTATTGTCGCAATGAAGGCCTTGATTTTAAACAGCTGCTACCATTGATTGACGAGACAGCCTCCCGAATAAAAGAAACTTCGCCGCAGCAGGCACAAACAGGACCAGCTATCCGGCATGATAGTGAAACGATTCACAGACATTTGGATTTATTGAAAAATCATCCTCAATTAAAAAATATCTATGTGTTACTGACGGAGAGTATTCAGCAATCAAAATAAGAAGTTTTGTTGCCCTAGTTAAATTAAGTTTTTTAATGTGGCTTAATCATCATTTTCCCAAACAAGTAAACGCTTTCCTTGTTTTACCGTTATTTTTGCAACCTGAAACGAAAACTGAATAGATGTACACTGTAAAATTTAACTTCGAACAAAAAGGGTTAGCACCTATAGTATTGGACAATATAGAAGATGGTCAATCTTTATTAGAAGTAGCATTAAAAAATGATATTGAATTGCATCATAATTGCGGCGGCGTATGTGCTTGCAGTACTTGTCATTTATATATTGAAAAAGGCGCTGATCTGGTGGAAGAATTAAGTGATAAAGAAGAAGATTTTATTGATAGAGCAGTCAACCCCAAATTAAGTTCACGGCTAGGTTGTCAATGCCTGCTGAATGAAGGAGATGGTGAAATTGAAGTAACATTACCCGATCAAACACAATTTTTAGGTGAATAAATCAAGTTAATAGCTTGTTGCTAATAACTTAAAGCTAAATACATAAACATTATGGCACATTTTGAACCACCGATCAACTGGCCCGATCATGAAGATATTGCGCAGAAACTCTATGAACGCTTTGGTGATGAATTTAATGAAGGAAAAATTTATCGTATTCGCTTTACAGATTTACTGAATTGGATATTAGAAATTCCTGGCTTTGAAGGAACCAGAGAACAAAGTTCTGAGGGACATCTGGAAATGATACAAAGTTCATGGGTGTATGAATGGAGAGATAATCAAAAGTAATTTGCAGGTGCTTACATATGCATAATATGCATATCAATTTATTTTCAAATCTTCTTTTATGAATGTTCTCAAATTATTTAAAAAAATTACAACTTTTATTTTCGATGTAGATGGTATTTTAACTGATGGGACCGTTTTGGTTTTGGATAATGGTTTACAGGCAAGAAGAATGAGCATTAAAGATGGGTTTGCTTTGCAAATGGCCGTTAAGAAACATTACAAAATTCTCATCGTATCTGGTGGCAATTCGCCTCAAGTTGCTAATAGATTAGAAAAATTAGGGATTACGGATATTCATATGTCTGTAGCCGATAAGAAAAAACTGATTGCTGATTTCATCCAAAAAAATAAGCTTACAAAAGAACAGGTTTTATACATGGGCGACGATCTACCCGATTTACCGGTTATGTCAATTGTAGGATTACCTTGTTGCCCTGCAGATGCAGTTGTAGAAATTAAAGAAGCTGTGCAGTATATTTCTCCCAAAAATGGAGGATATGCCTGTGTTAGAGATGTGATAGAAAAAGTATTGAGATTAAATGATCATTGGGAATATAGCGTTGATATTGCATCGAAGTAATTGGCCATTGTAAATTTCTTATCTTTCATCAAATTTTATTCATGAGATTGATTGGAGCATTTTTCAAGCTGGTGCGATTGCCCAATCTATTTTTTATGGCGCTGACGCAAGTGCTTTTCCAGTTTTGTATCTATCATACCTTATATAAGGATACTATTCCTCCCAATGATACCTCCAGTTTTATTTTATTGGTATTTGCATCGCTTTTTATTGCTGCTGCCGGGTATATTATCAACGACTATTTTGATATCAATATTGATGAGGTGAATAAGCCCCACAAAATGGTGGTGGACAAAGTTATTAATCGTAGATGGGCTATTGCCTGGCATTTTATGCTGAGTGGGGCAGGGGTCACACTTACTGTTATTGCTCTTCC
>JAHEMM010000087.1 GCA_024643655.1 Chitinophagaceae bacterium
TTTTATTACTTGCATTTTCTCAACCGCTTAATTTTGGTATTTATATTTCTGTTGCATTATTAGCAACAGGTCTGGTACTTACATCCCGATTTATTATTTCTGATCATACAGCTAAAGAAGTGTATGGAGGATTGCTATTAGGTGCTGTTTCAATGCTGATAGCCTACTGGGTAGGGTAAGTAAAAAATTCTAAGTGTTATATATTCTGGAAAGAAATATAATGTTACAAATACTTATTATTTAATTAAATAATATTGTAATTAATAAGTCTCTTTTAATAATATTGAGCCTAAAATAGTATTTTATTTATTGTAAGTTCCGCAAGTGCGTTATAAGAAAAAATAAAAAAGGGTTTCATTTGCTGAAACCCTTTTTTATATCTGCTCCCCTTAGTGACAAATGACGCAGCTATTTTACTTTGTTGCAGTCAATGCCATGATCAGGCAGGCTACCAGCTGATGTAAATGCGACTTGTAACTGGCCATAAGTTCCTCCGCCTGTATAAGGTTGGCGAAGTGTAGCATAGCCCACATAACATTTGCCATTTATTTTGTAAGCCATCCAGATATGAGGATTGAAATATTTGTATTTCGGAAGATTATATTCATCGGTAGCGATATGCCAGGTTGGGCCGTCATATTTTTCTGCAACCCATTTGAGAATCTGTCTCTGGGGCAAGTCCCTTTTCAGAATTGCAGCGATCTTTATACTGCTGGCATTCGGATCTGTCAATGGACCGGGCTTTGAGAAAACTGGTGGCATATTGTCAATATGAAAAGCATTTTCGATGGAGTTCTCTGTTATTAATTTGGAGTTCTCCATAATCTTAGGTGCGTCATCTTCCTTGAATCTCAGGTCGAACTCACCTTCTACAAACGGCCATTTTTCTTCGTCCTGTAGTGCGCCATAAGCATTGACTGATTCATAATAGATATTCACTTTCACTTTATAATTACCATCAGGCCATTGCCCGTTCTTTATTAATCCGGAAATGGGATTAAATCCAATCCCTGCGCTGAAATCATCAAGCATAGAATACAGGGTGTTGGCTTTTACCGGATCTGGTAAAATATCAAAATTGAGAATGTTGCCGTTCTTGGATTCTTCGTTCAGCAGGATATGGTCTCTTGAGCTTCCATAACGTATCACTTCTCCATTTTGCATTACTGTCAGTTTGCACTTAAGAAAAGCTTTTGTCTTGTCGTCCTCTTTGATCTTGAAAGCTTCCTTTAATGTTCCGGACGATATCTCCAGTCTTGCATAAATATATTCAGCGGAAGTAAAACTGTTTTTACTATCATTTAAAGTATTTCCTTTAAAAGGATTGGAGGAAAAAAGGATCATGCCTTCTACTATCGATGTCTTTTTCTCCTTTGAATGTTTATTCTTTTTAGCTTGTAAAGGCAAGATAAATACTAACAAAGCAATAACAAATAATAGCTTTCTCATATCAATAAGGTTTAATGTTTATTTCTTCCTTACGAAAGTTACAATAAATACTGAATCTGAAGATAAAGCAATCTATAATTCGTAAATATTGGAAGCTGCATTATACAAACTTAAAAGCCGGCATAAAGCTGGCCTCTTGAAGCTCCCCGTGTTGAAGAAAGATACAGTAATATGAAACAGTTAATCAGTTTTAAGATCATGAAAGAGAGTAGGATGAAAACACCTGACACAGTGTAAGCCGGAAAAATTGTGGTCTAAACGTTGTATAATAAAAAAAGGTTCTGACTTTAATCAGAACCTCTGCTCCCCCTGTTGGACTTGAACCAACGACCCTCTGATTAACAGTCAGATGCTCTAACCAACTGAGCTAAGGAGGAATACCTTTCCCTTTCGGGGCAGCAAAAATAGAGGTTTTTAGCTTTTCAACAAGCTATTAACAGTCATTTTTTATTTGAAAATATTCCAGAATCCGCCTTCAGCTTCCATACCTATATAAATTCCGTCTTTCCTGGTCTCTACAGGCCAGTGTTTCAGGTAATATCCTTCGCCGCTTACATTGCGGCCATTTTGCATATTATACTTGTATCGATGCAATGGGCATACTACATTTCCAAGCGCATCAATATACCCATCTGCCAAAAGCCCGCCGGCATGAGGGCACTTCCAGGCAAATGCAAAGATTTCTTCCTTAAACTTTCCAACACAAATTTTTTTACCATTCAACTCAGCAGCAGCGATATTATTATCATTAAAATTAAGATCAGTTATATGATCGGTAATCTTATGCCAAGTATACTTTTTTTCTTGCATAGAATAAACTAGTATAAAAAATCTGTTTTATAAGGGTATCTTATTTTATAAAGCTCTCTTACTTTATTTAAAATTGTATTGCGTAGTACATCAATGTTCTTTTTTTCAATGGCAGAAACAAAGACAGCATTATTATTTGTTTCATTATTCCAGCGATCTCTTAAGTCTTGTAATATTTCTTCTTTGGTACTTGATTCAAGCCATTCGTCAAACGTTTGCTTTTCATACAAATCCATTTTGTTGAATACAGTTAAGGTTGGTTTTTCAAAAGAGCCTAACTCCTGCAATGTTTTATTTACAACGCCCAATTGATCTTCATAAGCCGGATGTGATATATCAACAACATGCAAAAGAATATCAGCTTCTCTTACTTCGTCCAAAGTGCTTTTAAAACTTTCAACAAGATGGTGGGGTAATTTTCTGATGAAACCTACCGTATCGCTTAACAAAAAAGGAGTGGTTTCATAAACAACTTTGCTGGTAGTAGTATCTAGTGTTGCAAATAATTTGTTTTCTGCAAATACGTCTCTTTTGCTTAGCAAATTCATAATGGTCGATTTACCTACATTGGTATAACCAACCAAAGCAACACGAATAAACTCTCCCCTATCTTTTCTTTGGGTAGCAGCTTGTTTATCAATGGTCGCTAATCTTTTTCTTAGTAAGGTGATCTTATCCCTTACAATACGACGGTCCGTTTCAATCTCTGTTTCACCCGGACCCCTGGTGCCAATACCACCGCCTAATCGTTCAAGGTGCTTCCACATGCCACGGAGGCGAGGCAATATGTATTGGTATTGAGCAAGCTCTACCTGTGCTTTTGCTTGTGCTGTTTGAGCCCTTCTCGCAAAAATGTCAAGTATTAAATCGCTCCGATCAATCACTTTTGCATTGATCGTTTTTTCAATATTATTTATCTGAGCACCGCTTAATTCATCGTCAAAGATGACTGTACGAATGTCTTTTAGCTTTACATAAGCTCCGATCTCTTCTAATTTTCCTTTTCCGACAAAAGTTCTGCTATCAGGATGAGCCAATTTTTGTGTGAATCTTTTTAAAGTAACAGCACCTGCAGTTTCGGCCAGAAAAGATAGCTCATCAAGATATTCCAGTACTTGTTGTTCAGTCTGATCTTTGTTGACTACACCTACTAAAACCGCTTTCTCTTCGTTTTGTATTTTCTTTGTTTTGTCCAGCATAAGTAAAAAAACACCCCGCTATATAAGGGGTAGCGCAAAGATAAAAGATAGTTTTTCGTCAGGCAGGTATATATAAAACTAAAAAGCGATTCATTTTGTGAATCGCTTTTGAAAAAATTAGTAAAATTTATTTTAAAGACCACTTAAGGTTAATCCAATCGAAAACGGTCTTACTTCAGGCCCTTGCCCATCTTTGAATAAGGTGGTGAATTGATAACTACCATAGATTGAAAAATGGCCAATCCCAATTCTGGCCATCCCAGATAATCGGGTTGAGTTAAAGAATTTTTTACTGGCTTCTTTCATCGTGTAATCATTAATTACATTGTTACTTCGATTAGAAAATTTTGTATTTCTCGTATGGGCATTGATCATAGTACCCACTTTTACACCAATAGCTGCTTTTAGTCCTTTACCATTTATAGGATCAGCAGAAAAACGAAATTCAATCGGCGCTTCAAAATAAGCGGTAGCTAATTTAGTTTTTTTGAAGTGGTTGGTGTCAGATACGTTTGTGAAAAATATTGAAGAGGTCTGGTCTTTAATACCCACATTTGTTTTTGTAAAAAGAATATGATCGGTAGAAATACCAGGTCCGAAGGCCATACTCAATTTAGGGTTGGTCTTAAATGGAAAGTCGAACATAAAATAGGCATTAATACTTTTCGACAAACCGCTTGTCGTTAGACTATCAGGTTTGCCCGCCCAGCTAGTATAGCCAAACTGCAATAAAAAATGATCATTAGGGCGGTTGCTCATATCTATTTTTTGTTTTGGCTTATCCTGAGCTAATAATGATGTTGCCATTAAACTAATAGATAGGACGAACGATAAAATCTTCTTCATAAATTTTTTATAATGGACAAATGTATTTTCATCCCGGTTAACAAAAGGTTAAAGAACCTGTTGAAAAGAAATATAAATAAATGCCCCGGATGATGTTCGGGGCATTTAAGTGGATCCTGCAGGGAACGATCCTGCGACCCCCTGATTATGAGTCAGGTGCTCTAACCAACTGAGCTAAGGATCCGGCGGTAAAGCGGATGCAAAAATATAAAAAACCATTGTAAAAGACAGTTTTATATTGAGATAATCTTTCTAAAAGGCAAGTTATTTCACTTCCTCAAACTCAATATATTCTCCCGCCTTTGTTTTCGGTTCTTGACTTTGTTGAGTTGTGGGATTAGACTGGCTTTGCTGTTGCTTCATGTGTTCCTGCATTTTCTCCTGCATATCGCCAAAGCCTTTTTTGATTTTTTGGGTTGCCTGATAAACAGGTATTACCATTTTGAAAATGAATTGGTATAATATGTAGGCCAACAGGGCAAATAGTACATATTTCATTTTGTAAAGGTAAGATTCTCAAACCGGCCATTACCGGACTTTTGCCTTTGTTTACCGATTTTTTAACCCTTTAAATATAGGAGTGGATATTTGGTTGTAAATCGTATTTACGTTACATTTGCATCGGAAATAGCAGTAAGAAGGGAACGAGGCCGTTCCCTTCTTCTTTTATACCCCATGAACGGAGAAACACAAATAAAGGCACTGGAACAAAAGGTAGAAGCTTTAATAAGCGACGAACCTGGTTTTTTTTTGGTGGAAATCAGAATAAAACCCACCAATAATATTAAAATATTTATTGATGGTGACCAGGGAATCAGCATTGATAAACTGGTAAGGTATAATCGTCGACTGTACAAGCAGCTAGAAGAAGAAAATATGTACCCAAACGGAGATTTTTCATTGGAAGTTTCATCTCCAGGATTGGATGAGCCACTTAAATTGTACCGGCAGTATCTGAAAAATATTGACCGTTTTGTAGAAATAACCAATTTGGAAGGAAATAAAATTGAAGGGAAATTGATAAGTGCTAATGAATCGGCGATAGTAATTGAAGAAACAAAGGGTAAAGGAAAGAAAATTGAAATAGTGCAACACACTATTCCTTTTGAGCATATAAAAACGACAAAAATTCAAATTAAATTTTAAACGTCAGTACGTTGATTGCTGACCTCAAATTTCAAGTGTTATGTCAAGTATTAACCTGATTGATGCGTTCCAGGATTTTAAAGATGCGGAAAATATAGACCGCCCTACTATGATGAAAGTGGTAGAAGATGTTTTTAAAACATTGCTAAGAAAAAAGTATACCAGCGATGATAATTTTGATGTTATCGTAAATGCTGAAAAAGGAGATCTTGAGATAATCCGCCATCGTATGATCGTGGAAGATGGACAAGTAGAAGATCCATTAGCGCAGGTTGCTTATTCCGATGCAATAAAAGTAGAGCCAGACTTTGAAGTAGGAGAAGAACTGTTTGAGCCGATTGATTTATATGATTTTGGACGCCGTGCAATTCTTGCTGCAAAACAAACATTGGCCAGCAGAATCAGTGATTTGAAAAAAAATGTTTTAGCTCAAAAATATGGGGACAGAGTTGGTGATATCATCAGTGCTGAAGTGTATCAGGTATGGAAAAAAGAAATTTTATTGCTTGATGAAGAAGGAAATGAATTGATATTACCGAAGAGTGAGCAAATTCCTCAGGATTATTTTAAAAAAGGGGAGAATATCCGTGCTGTTGTAGCCCGGGTAGACATGAAAAATAATAACCCGGTAATCATACTTTCCAGAACTTCACCTGACTTTTTAGCCAAACTTCTGGAGATAGAAGTGCCAGAAATTTTTGATGGCTTAATTGTTATTAAAAAGATCGTAAGAGATCCTGGAGAAAGAGCAAAAGTTGCTGTCGAATCTTATGATGACAGAATTGATCCGGTAGGAGCTTGTGTAGGTATGAAAGGTAGTCGTATACATGGTATCGTAAGAGAATTGAAAAATGAAAATATTGACGTAATTAACTGGACTAGTAATATTCAGTTGCTAATACAGCGTTCATTAACTCCTGCAAAAATTACAAGTATGGAGTTGGATAATGAAGCAAAGCATGCCAATGTTTATTTGAAGCCAGATCAGGTTTCGTTAGCGATTGGTCGCAGGGGTGTAAATATTAAACTAGCTTGTGAATTGACAGGTTATGAATTAGATGTTTATCGTGATAATGAAGGTGAAGTTGAAGAGTTTGATGTAGATCTTGAAGAATTTAGTGATGAGATCGAAACCTGGGTGATTGATGAATTGAAAAGAGTTGGATGTGATACAGGAAGAAGCGTATTGGCGCTAACACCTGAAGAACTAGAAAGAAGAACCGACCTCGAGAAGGAAACGATTGAAGAGGTTCGGAAAATATTAAAAGAAGAATTTGAAAAAGAATAAATAAGCAGTTTTTTAGTCATTAAAAGCCATGGGGAATTAATTGAAAAATTTCTTTTAGCTTAGGTAAATAAATGACTATATGACCACTTAGACCTATTAGACAATTTAATACACAGAATGCCAGAAAAGAAACTTCCAAGATTATTAGCTGCGGCCAAAGAGTTTAACGTTGGTCAGGATACCATTATTGATTTCCTGATAGGGAAAGATTTTCCTAAAGATGAACTAAAGCCTACATCCAAGCTTACGGAAGAAATGTATGTTGCATTGCAGCAGGAATTTCAGAGTGATAAGGTAGCTAAAATGAAAAGCGACCAGGTAGATCTGCCAAAAGGTAGTATTGCAGAAGCTAAAAAGAAAAAAGAGGATGTAGAAATATCTTTCAAAAAAGATGAAAAACCTGCTACAAAAGCCAAAAAGGTAGAAGAGGAAACTGCTACCCCGGTAGAAGAAGTAAAACCAGATATAAAAACCAAGAAAGAAGAAGAAAAGGAAGTTGCACCTGTTACTAAACTTGAGGCTCCGGAAATAGAAGCTCCGAAAGTGGTTACTAAAATTGATTTGTCTACAATCGATTCTTCTACAAGACCGAAAAAAGGAATTAAAGCAAAAAAAGTTGAAAAAGAAGAACCAGTTGTAGAAAAGAAATCAACGAAACCTATAACCAAAAAAACAAAAAAGAAAGAGGAAGAAGAAGTTCCTGTTGCCAAGGTAGAAGAAGTAAAAGAAGAAACTCCGGCTACTACTCAGGAAGAAGATCAACCTGCGGTTATTGAAAATATTGAGATCAAAAAACTATCGGGTCCAAAAATTTTGGGAAAGATAGAATTACCGGCAAATAGTGAAACAAGGCCTGTAAAAGAGGAGAAGAAAAAAAGAAAGCGTATCCCAATTGAAAAGAAGGATACTACCAGAAGAGAAATTTTTATTAATAAAGATACTGGAGGTGGAAGGCAAGGTGGTGGAAACTTCCGTAGCCGTGGAACAGCTGGTGGTGGCCGTGGCCGAAATACAGGTACTGGCGGACGAAGAGAGGACAAACTAATTGATGAAAAAGAAATTCAGGAAAAAATCAGAGAAACACAAGCTAAACTAGCTGGTGGTGGTGGTAAAGGTAGAAGTACAAAATCTAAAATACGTAGGGAAAAGAGACAAGAGTTGGCCGATGCACAAGGTGAAATGGTTGATGATAACAAGTTAAGAGTAACCGAATTCATTAGTGTAAGCGAATTAGCCAATCTGATGGATGTAAGTTTTGCAGAAGTTATTGGAAAATGTATGGGTCTTGGTATCATGGTTTCCATCAATCAACGTTTGGATGCAGAGGTAATTGAACTAGTAGCCAGTGAGTTTAATTTTGATGTTGAGTTTATCGACATGGAGAAGCAAATGGAAATGGAGGAAGAAGAAGAGGAAGAAGAAGAAGGCGAATTGCAGCCTAGATCACCCATTGTTACTATTATGGGACACGTTGACCATGGTAAAACATCATTACTTGATTACATCCGTAGTGCCAATGTAGTAGCAGGCGAAGCAGGAGGTATTACACAACACGTAGGTGCTTACCAGGTAGAATTAGAAAATGGAAAAGAAATTACTTTCTTAGATACACCGGGTCACGAAGCCTTTACGGCTATGAGAGCCAGAGGGGCAAAAGTTACAGACATTGCTGTAATAGTTATTGCGGCAGATGATGCTGTAATGCCACAAACCCGTGAAGCTATCAGTCATGCTCAGGCTGCAGGTGTTCCTATGGTTTTTGCTATCAATAAAATAGATAAAGACGGTGCTAATTCTCAAAAAATATATGAGCAACTTTCCGGTATGAATATATTGGTAGAAGAATGGGGAGGAAAGTTCCAAAGCCAGGAAATAGCAGCCAAGAGTGGTTTAAATATTGACAAATTATTGGAAAAGATTTTGCTCGAAGCAGAATTATTAGATCTTAAAGCCAATCCTGATCGTGAAGCAACCGGAACTATTATTGAAGCTACCCTGGATAAAGGTCGTGGATATGTTGCAACTCTTTTAGTCGAAAATGGAACATTACGTCCGGGTGATTTGATTGTAAGTGGACAGTATTATGGTCGTGTAAAAGCAATGTTCAACGAAAGAAATAATAGAGAAGAAGAAGCGGGACCATCTGCACCAGCAGTAGTTTTAGGTTTGAATGGTGCACCACAGGCTGGGGAGAAGTTTAAAATATATGCAGACGAGAGTGAAGCAAAGACGATAGCCAACAGACGAGCACAAATATTAAGAGAGCAGGGTATTCGTACCAAGAAGCATATTACTTTGGATGAGATTGGTCGTCGTTTGGCATTGGGAAGTTTCAAAGAATTGAAAATTATCATTAAAGGTGATGTGGATGGTTCAGTAGAAGCCCTTAGTGATTCTTTACAGAAGTTATCTGAACAGGAAATTCTTGTAAGTGTCATTCATAAAGGGGTAGGTCAAATTAATGAAAGTGATATCGTACTGGCAGAGGCATCCGATGCAATTGTAATTGCATTTAATGTTCGTCCTTCTTTGCAGGCATCCAAAATGGCTGAAACCGCTGGTATTGAAATAAAAATGTATTCTATCATCTACAATGCTATTGAAGAAGTGAAGAGTGCAATGGAAGGAATGTTGGAACCAAAAGTTCAAGAAAGGATTACAGCAAACGTAGAGATAAGAGAAGTCTTCAAGTTTGATAAAGCAACAGTAGCTGGTTGTCAGGTGATTTCTGGTAAAATAAAAAGAGATTCCAAAATCAGGCTTATACGGGATGGTATTGTAATTTATCCAACAGCCGAAGGAGTAAAAGCTGAATTAGGATCTTTAAAAAGATATAAGGACGATGCAAAAGATGTATCAATTGGAATGGAATGTGGTTTAACGATAAAAAATTACGCTGATATTAAAGTTGGAGATATAGTGGAAGCTTATGAAGAAGAAGAAGTAAAGAGAACACTATAAAGGCGTAAGGCATGAAAATAGATAAAAGGAATACCTATTAAACTTTTCATACATATGGCCTTCTTGAACCTTATACCTTTTGAGATAAATCTTACTTCAGTAACAAATTTTTGTTAAATAGCCCCTCATCACAATAATTGTTATTAAGGGAAAAAGTATTTTTGAAACTTATGCAATACGCAAAACAAATAATCATTGCTGGATTTGTACTACTGCTTTTTGCAGCTCCAGTTTTAGCACAACCACAAAAAGTAGTAGCGGATAGAATCGCCGGTATTGTAGGCGATCAGATTATTTTACTATCTGATATTAAAAACTCAATTGCCGACATTGCCCGTCAAGGGGGAACTGTTCCTCCCAATGCAGAATGTTTGATAATGGAGCAGGCGCTTATTTCAAAAGTGTTAATGATTCAGGCACAAAAAGATTCATTACCAGTAACAGATGAAGAAGTTGAAGCAGAGTTGGATCAAAAAATAAGATATTATATTAATCAATTGGGAAGTCAGGAAGCATTAGAAGAAATGGCTGGTAAAACAGTGTATCAAATTAAAGATGATGCAAGAGAATCAGTAAAGGAGCAAAAACTGGGCGGAGCAATGCAGCGAAAAATCGTTGATAATGTAAGAATGACACCGGTTGAAGTACAGGCATTTTTTGATCGTATCCCAACAGACAGCCTTCCATTTTACGAATCAGAACTGGAAATATGCCAGATCATTTCTTATCCAAAAGCATCCCGGGATATTGAGCAGTATGTGTTTGGCGAAATGGTTAAGTATAAACAGCAAATAGAATCAAAAGTAATTTCCTTTGATCAGTTAGCTAAACAGGTTACTGAAGATCCGGGAAGTAAAGACAGAGGTGGTCAGTACCAAATCAATCGGAATGAAAAATCCTGGGATCCAATATTCATGTCCACAGCATTTCGGCTAAAAGAGGGAGAAATTTCGGCACCTGTAAAATCTAAATTTGGTTACCACATAATACAAATGGTTCAGCGTAATGGAGATGATGCAATTGTGCGTCACATACTTAGAATGCCACCAATTACCGATGACGAATTAAATGAAGCAAAAGGAAAACTAGATACTATCCGATCCAAAATAATAGCAGGTACACTTGGTTTTAATGAAGCTGCTTCCAAACATAGTGATGATGAAGCCGCAAAATTTGCGGGCCCTTGTATCACTGATAGAGATGGTTCTACATATGTTACTATTGATCAGTTGGATAAAGAAATGGTAGGGATGCTTTCGAAAATGAAAGTTGGCGATATTTCGCAACCAACAAATTTTATTGGAGATCAAGGGAAAAAAGGTGTAAGAATCGTTTTCCTCAAATCAAGATCAGAACCACACCGAATGAATATGCGGGATGATTACAGTAAAATATCTCAGTTTGCATTAGAAGAGAAAAAAGGCAAAATTCTCGATAAATGGTTAAGCGAGAAAGTTCCAACATATTACATTATGGTTGAAGATAGTATGGTACAGGAGTGTCCGAAAGTGGCTAAATACGCAACGGATAAAAAATCGTTCTAATTCGTTTTATAATAATTTAAATGAACCGCTACTGATGTAGCGGTTTTTTTATGTTCTTTTTGTTTATTAAATAAAATTATGAGTCATTTGAAATATTCTTAATAATGATAGTTAACGAGATTTGTCATTATGATTTGAGTAAACAGATAGCCTGACGTTAATAAAAAATAATTACCTGTATTATTTTATCTCACAACCATTTTTTTTATCTTGTTTAAACGAGTTTCATCAATTGTAGCGCCAATGCCTGGGACTTCGGGTACTTTCACTACTCCATTTTTTTCATAAATAATACCACCAGTGACAGGATCTTCCTTGAACATTAGTGCTGTGTCAAAATCGAAATGTATGATTGATGGGCTGCATAAAGCAAAATGTGCAAAAGCAGTCATAGCTAATCTTGACTCAAGCATTGCCCCTATTT
>JAHEMM010000165.1 GCA_024643655.1 Chitinophagaceae bacterium
AGAGGTACAAAAATCAGAGATTTAGGAAACGTTGTTCCGGGAACCGATTCCGGGCTTTTCCCGGTAATTGAGGTATAGAACTCTTCAGATTTCTCACGGATATCAATGAGTTTTTTATTTTTAATGAGGCTTTCCCGAATTTTATCTAAACGGCGAGGTTCGGGATAAAAACGCTGGCCATCTTCAAAGATATAATTGAATACTTCATTTTGGCTTTCATGGTCAAAAGAAGCAATGATTGTGACTTGTGAGTCAAAAAGTTCACGTGTTTTATCACCCACCAATTCGTAAATCCCTTGCATGTCCATTTCGGCTACCAATCCTTGTTGCACACTGTTTATTACAGAGAGTTCTGCATTGTGCTGTTCGGCCTCATTAAACAAACGTGCGTTCTCCAAGGCAACGCTCATGCTATTGGTAAGTGTAGCCAATAGCTGAATATCCGAATCGCTGAAAGCGTGCTCCCGATCCAGATTTTGCAAGCTCACATAACCCTTAACTTCAGTGCCAACTTTCATGGGTACAAAAATTGCAGACTTGGTCAGTTTTGTTCCTGGTATAACCGTCGGTGCTTCCCCGGTTATTTTAGTCCAGGCATCGTCGGCATTTTCATTGATACAGAGTATATCCTGGGTGTCGATTAGAAGCTGCCTAACTTTGTCAATAGGTCTAGGCTCCATATTGAATCTTTGCCCATCTTCAAAAATGTATTGAAACTCTTCGGTATGATTTTCGAAATTGAAGGTACACATTGCTGCCACTTGTGCATCAAATAATTTACGTATTTGGTCACCTACCAAATCATAAATCCCTTGCATGCCCATTTCGGCAGCCAAACCTTCCTGAACACTGCTAATGACCGCCAATTCCGCATTACGCTGGTTTAATAATTGACGTGTTTCTTCTAAACTTAACGTTTTATTTTCGGTATTTTTAGAGGTTTTGGTCGGTTTTGTATTTGACATAAACTATATAGTTTTAGTTTTTTAAAATTCTTTTAGGTTAAGCACAATTTTGAATGTTGTTCCAATATTCTCTTCGGTTTCTACCAATAATTCTCCATGATGCGCTTTCACGATATCATAACTTAAGGATAGACCCAATCCTGTTCCTTCACCCGTAGGTTTAGTGGTGAAAAAGGGTTGAAATATTTTATCCTTCACTTTTTGTGGGATACCATTGCCATTATCGGCAACTTTTATCTCAATGGTATTGCCTATTTTTTTTGTACTGATAGAAACTGTTGGTTGAAACGTCAATTTACTACTATTTTTGGATTTATCACTAGTCCCAATAATTTTGTTGCGTTCATTGCACGCATAAAAAGCATTGTTAATCAAATTCAAAACCACTCTTCCAATATCCTGCGGCACCACATTGAGTTTTGGAAGTGAAGAATCAAAATCTGTTTCAAACTTTGCATTGAAGTTTTTGTCTTTCGCGCGGAGTCCATGATAGCTCAATCTTAAATATTCATCGCATAAAGCGTTGATGTCTGTTAATTCTTTTTGACCTGAACTTGCACGAGAATGTTGCAGCATACCTTTAACAATATCGGCAGCACGCTTGCCGTGGTGATTTATTTTTTCCAGATTTTCTTTAACGTCCATTGCAATAAATTTTGCTTCATTAAAATCTCCTTTTTCTAATTCAATATTCATTTCATCAATAAGTTCTTTACTCACCTCAGAAAAATTGTTTACAAAGTTCAATGGATTTTGAATTTCATGGGCGATGCCTGCGGTTAACTCTCCAAGCGAAGCCATTTTTTCGGCTTGGATAAGTTGAGATTGGGTGGCCTTCAAATTGTCAAGCGATTCCTTTAAGGCGGCATTGGTTTCCTCGATTGCTTTTCTTTTCTGCTCCAGCTCTTCAATGGTCTCTTCTAACAAAATAGCGGTAGTGCGTTTTACTTTTTCTGTTCTTTCCAGTTTGAATTCAGAAATTGCTAAATCGCTATCGACTTTCTTAATGGCATTTATTAACGTGGCCTTTTCTTCAGCCGTAAAGGATTTCTTTTGTTGAACAATATCAAGGATCGTTTGAAGTTGCTGATTCATCTATATTTCTTTAAGTGCCACCACACAGGTAGTCAGGTTATGCATTTCTAAATTTCCACCAGTAGCCCTGCCCAATTCTGCACTGGAGAACATGCCTGCCATTGGAACATTCCATACATTTTTTACACCCTCCAGTTCTTTACTCATCAATGGGCCTAGTGAAAGAATCCTACCGGCACAACTAAATACTATGATCGCATCGGCCTCGGGCATTTCTGCAGCTTTTAAATTTTCTACACCTTTCACCACTTTTTCCATTACATCCCAATCAGGAGGCAGCGAAAAACGAACTTTCGAACCCTGGGGTACCGTTCCGCTGGTATAAAAAGAATGATCAGTCCAATCTACGGTAAGACCAGGTCGCATGATTGGGTCTCCCTTTTCTCGCTGCAATTGCAATGGAAAATTGGCTGCGATTTCAATGAGTAAATTATTGTTTTCGGGAGTAATATTTTCAATTCCACCATATTTGGCCGTAATATCAAGTACCGGAATATTATCTACCGTGTACACATGATTGCCTTCACTTTTGGTGACTATTTTTTCTGTCCCCACTGCTTTCCACCCGCAGGTGGCCACACCTTTTATCTCCACTTTTGATGCATCCAGTGCAATACAAACTATTCCGTTTTCACTGTCTTTGTTATTGGTAAAGACAAATGTTTCAGTAAATGAATAATCGTCTCCGGCAGCGCCACCAAATGCATGAACATCTTCGCCAGCTACATCTTCAATACCACGCAACACTTCTTCTCCATCGGTTGCACCATTGCTGGTACCAATGAAAAATGCCGGATTAGCAAATTTTGCTTTCGCCTTTTGCGCAATGCTATATGATACTTCCCGATAATTCTTTTGAGGATATTCTTCAAAGTACACTTCGAAATGGTCTTTATTCATATCCAGGAGAAGAATAGCAGCCGAGTCTTTCTCTGGTTCCTCATCAATGAATTCTCCATTGGTGGTGCAACCGAAAACACGGATGCCCTTAGCATCTAACAGTCCAGTGATCACTATTCTGTCCAGACTTTTGGAGATGAATGCAATCGCCAA
>JAHEMM010000088.1 GCA_024643655.1 Chitinophagaceae bacterium
GATGAAATTGCGTAAGCATGGCAGACATGCCCTCTTGTCTCGGGGGTGGAGGTAACAGGATAAATATAGCATAGAGCCGTTTCGGTAGCAATACTGGAACGACCGGGGTCGACCACCGAACTTTGTGCTACAACTAACTGCTCCGTGGAGGTTCGATCCCTCCCCCTACAGCTAAAAAAGCCTTCTGATTAATTTCAGAAGGCTTTTTTGTTATTTATTATTCTAAACGAAAAGTCAAAAACGTTTAATGAATTCCTTCTGCTAAAAACTTCATTCCTTTTATTTTTGCTCAAAAATATCTCAAATGAAGAAAGCTATTTTCTTAGTATTTATAACGATTAGTATTTCCGTTGCTGGGCAAGACGAATCAGTTAAAGCATTAAAAGATGCGAGTACTAAGTCCATTAAAAAAGATCCGGCAGATACTGTTTCTAGAACCTGGAAGAAAGGTGGAATATATAGTTTGAATATCTCACAGGGGTCGTTGACAAATTGGGCGGCTGGTGGTGATGACTTTTCATTATCTGTAAACTCATTATTAAGTTTATATGCATTCTATAAAAAAGATAAACATAACTGGGACAATACTTTTGACTTTAACCTGGGATATGTAAATACAACTAGCCTGGGTAGCCGTAAAAATGATGATCGATTTGATCTATTATCAAAGTATGGCTATGCCTTAAACTCTAAATTAAATCTTGCCAGTTTATTTAATTTACGTTCACAGTTTTTTAAAGGGTATTCCTTTTCAAATAATGTACAATCATTATCATCCAACTTTATGGCACCGGGATATGTATTACTAAGTTTGGGTCTTGATTATAAACCAACAAAAAATCTTTCTATTTTCTTTTCACCCGCAACTGCCCGTTGGGTAATTGTAAAAGATACTATTCTTTCAAATAAAGGGGCATATGGAGTAACGCCAGGCAAAAACTCAAATCTTGAACTTGGAGCTTTCGCAACTATCGGTTATCTGAAAGAGATTAATAAGAATATTACATATAAAGGGAGACTGGATCTTTTTTCAAATTATAGAAGAAATCCAAAGAATATAGATCTTTTTATGTCAAACACTTTAAACGCCAAATTAACAAAATGGTTATCGGCGACCTGGGGTGTTGATCTTATTTATGATGATGATGTCAGATTATTTGGTGACAATAATACATCACCAGGGCTACAGGTGAAATCAATTGTTGGCATTGGGCTTCTTGTAAAATTTTAAACTAACCAGTACTCTCATATGAAACCCTTTTTTATTGAAAGGCTATCCCTTTTACAAACATTTGTTTGCAAATTCTTTTAACATACCTTTTGAAATAAAAAATATTTTACATTTCTTTCATCATGTTTTACTTTAGCAACTTTCCAAACTGAAATAGCAGTTTATCAATCCCGACCCCTGTTGATTTTTAATATTATTTGAAAATTTCTGTCATGAAAAAAATCACTGGTTTAGTATTAGGTTCAATCTTTTCGCTTTACTCTATCTCGCAAGATGCAAGTATTCGTAAACTTCAAACTGAGTCATTACGATTAATAAAAAAAGATATCCCTGATACAGTTATTAAGAATTGGAAAACGGGCGGTATTTATAATATCAGCGCCGGACAAGGAAGCTTAAGTAACTGGGCAGCGGGGGGCGATGACTTCTCTTTCTCCCTGGCTACCTCATTAAATCTTTATGCTTTTTATAAAAAAGATAAAACGAATTGGGACAATGCATTAAACGTAAATTTCGGATATATAAAAACTTCAAGCCTGGGTAGCAGAAAAAATGATGACAGGATTGATTTTATTTCGAAATATGGATATTCCTTAAATTCAAAACTTAATCTAACATCACTCATTAATTTTCGTACACAAGCGATAAAAGGATATTCATACATCGAAACGACTAAAGGATCTTTCACTAAAAAATTATCCTCGACATTTCTATCGCCAGCTTATGCGCTTATCAGCC
This sequence comes from Chitinophagaceae bacterium, assembly GCA_024643655.1. GTDB lineage: Bacteria > Bacteroidota > Bacteroidia > Chitinophagales > Chitinophagaceae > JJ008. The sequence goes on from JAHEMM010000088.1 coordinate 1,970, forward strand.
AGGGCTTAGAGTATAAGCCTATAAAAGGGTTCACTGCTTTCATATCTCCAATTACATCCAGATGGATTATTGTTAAAGATGATAGTTTAGCCGCCCGGGGGGATTATGGTGTTACGCCAGGTAAAAACAGCATGAACCAGCTGGGGTCATTTGCGACTGTTAGTTATACTACCAATTTTAATAAATTCATTTCGTACAGAGGAAGAATTGACCTTTTCTCCAATTATAAAAGCAATCCAGAGAATGTTGATGTATATATGACAAATGCGGTTACTGCCAAACTTGGAAAAGTAATTTGTCTTACCTGGAATCTGGATATGATCTATGATGACGATGTTGAACTATTTGGCAAAAATGATTCTTCTCCTGCCTTACAATTAAAGTCAGTATTTGGTATTGGACTGCAGGTAAAAATTTAACTTTGCCCGCCATGGGTCAAAAAAAATTAATCCGCTTTGCGGAAATTGAAACATTCCCGAACGTATTGCAATATCCGAAAGATATGGCAGGTAATTGGGCTGCACAGTTTAACAACAATAATCCGATTACATTAGAATTAGCCTGTGGCAAAGGTGAGTATGCTATTGGTATGGGTCAGTTATATCCTAATAGAAACTTTATAGGTGTAGATCTGAAAGGCAACCGTTTATGGGTTGGTGCTAAAAAAGCTATTCAAAATAAGCTTAGCAATATTTTTTTTCTTAGAACAAAGATTGATCAGATAGCTGAATATTTCTCAAAAAATGAGGTGGCTGAAATATGGATTACATTTCCTGATCCGCAATTGCGCAAATCAAAAGCAAAAAAAAGGCTAACACATCCAAAATTTTTACGGTTCTATGAACAATTTCTTACTTCCGGTGGTTTAATACATTTAAAAACAGACAGCCCGGATTTGTATGATTTTACAAAGCTTGTCATTGAGCTATACAATTGCAAGTTGCAGAAAGATTCAGATAATGTTTATGCTGATGTAAATATCCCGGAAGAATTAAAAATTAAAACGCATTATGAATCATTAGATATTGCTGGAAGTAACCGTATTCATTATCTATGTTTCTCTTTACCTGAAATTTTTCCTGAAAGGGAAAAAGATGAAGAGCTAAAAAAAATATTAAAAGAAGATGAAGGAACTGATTGAAAAAATAGATTACTACATAAATGCAGAAGGCTATGTTGTACTTACTGAAAAGTATCATTTAGATAAAGGTTATTGCTGCGGTAATGGCTGCTTGCATTGTCCATTTGAATTTGAAAATGTACCAGAACCAAAGAAATCTCTCTTGCTCAAAGCCAAGGCCAAATAGTTATATCTTCATATCATGCCTTCCAAAAAGAAATCAACAGAAAAACCAAAGCGTTTAAAGCCTTCTGGCAAAAGAGAAGATAATTTCTTTGAACTTGTTTTTGAAGTGGCCAGACAAATTCCAAAAGGAAGAGTTACATCATACGGCGCTATTGCTGAATCTTTAGGCGCCAAATCCTCTGCCCGCATGGTGGGCTGGGCTATGAATGGTTGCCATCATGCTAAACTAAAAGTACCGGCACACCGTGTGGTCAATCGGAATGGAATGCTTACCGGAAAATTCCATTTCTCTCCACCAGAGAAAATGGAGCAACTTCTAAAGAAAGAAGGAATTAAAGTAAAAGACGATAAGATCGTAGATTTTCAAAAATATTTTTGGAACCCCTTAGAAGAAATAGGGTTTTAAAAAAAGAGGGGGATGATTACTCATCCCCACAAATTGAAAACCAAAAAACACTGCTTATAAGAAAATCTTTATCTTACGTTAATTAATTTAACGTGATTATAATTATTATTTACAACTGGCTCTAGTATATTGCTTTCCCCAATATTTGAACAATAGTTTTCAGAATAATTAATAATTAACACTGAATTCTCTATTTCATTTTTATACTGTTCTCCAACTGGCAACTCTTTATCCTTTAACCAAACTCTTACTTTATCAAACTGTATAATCTTGCTTAATGAAACAATATAAGATTTATGAATTCTCTTAAATAACTCATGAGGTAAAAACTGTTCCAGCCGCTTCATAGTTATCAATACAAGATAATTTTTTGTTTCGGTTATAATTTTAGAGTAATTTCTTGAGCCCTCTATATAAATAATTTCGCTAAAATCTATTTTAAGATATCTGCCATCTACTTTTATGAAGAAAAAATTTTTCATGCGATTTATTATTTAATTTTTAATTCAGCTTATATTATTTTTAATAGGTTTCATAAAAGCTGGCATTACTATTCTATTTATTATTGCATAGCAGCAATGTCAATCATTGCCTGGAGCTCTTCTACTGCTTTCTGCTCATCACCATTAAATCCAATAGAAATAAACCGTATTCTGCCATTTTTATCAATAATAATTTTAGTTGGTATTCCTTCTACCCTAAAATCTTTCACTGCCTTATCCTCTAAATCCATATATACATCAAGTTTATAAGACTTATCAGCAAAGAATTTTTCTGCATTGGCATATTTATCCGCTTCCTTTTGCCATGTATCTACAAAATATATTCGCACACTGCTGTCAGCTTTATTTGCATTTACTAGTTGCTGCATGGCGGGGAAAGCAGCCACACAGGGACCGCACCAGGTAGCCCAAAAATCAAGCAATACCACTTTCCCTTTTAAAGAAGCTAAACTAATATCACCCCCCTTTAGGCCAGGTAATAAAAAATCTGGAGAAGGTTCATTTATCATTTTGCCTTTTACTTCTTCTCTAGTTTTAAGTTTTGTATCATTCAATAATTCCGCCAATACCAGTTTCCCATCATTTTTAAAAGTATTCCTATATAATCTTAAAAACTGCTCCTGCATTTTAAAATTATAACCCTTGCTCTTAAAAACAGGTTTCATCGCATCAATAACATATTGGGCACCTTTTATTTTTTCCATAGCAAGAAAATACCGTTCATTGTAAACCGGTGTGTTCAAATCTTCAAAATTAGCTGCTGCGCCAGTGTAATAAAAAGCAGAATCATACCGCTCCATTTTGTACAACAATTCCCCAAATAAGCTTGCTAATTCCATGTATTGCTTATTTGCCTCTAACAAATACATTTGTTTCGACTGATAATTTTGAATAGAAGCAAATGAATTAATTTTTGTGCCAAAAAAAGATAAGGGCTTATTTAGCAATTGATACGCATCGTTTAATAATGTATCTTTATTAATAAGACTTTTTGCAAATTCAATATTGTAATAGTTTAGTCTTTCGTCTGAATAATTTTTTGACTTCAACAAAGAAGAATATAACAGTAAGTTCTGCAAATCGTTCGTACGAACTGCAGTGCGGATAATATCTACATACATTTCATATGTAATTGTATGCTCAGTAGCTGAAACATCGGGATAAACAAATTGAAATGCTTTTATCCAAACCAGTTTTTCCGGAATAGTTTCTAATTTTTTTAAGGAGTCTAACCAGGGTTGCCAATACCATTTACCTCGGGGAAATCTTTTTTGTTTCTCTTTTTCTATTAATATAGCAAATTGTTTCCCTGCTAATTTTGTGTACAAACCTAAGTTCTGAAACTGACCTTCCGTTAAACCTTCTGAGCTTGATATTAAATTGAAATGTTTTATTAATGCCGAAGTATCTTTTTGGATATATAAAGCAATTGTTTTTTCGTAATAGCTCATTTTATCCAAATCCTGATCAACAAACCATTCATTGTGATACTTTTTTGCTAGTTCAGCCCTTCCTTTTGTAATTCCTACATTATAATCATTAGAGTTTAACCTGTATAAAGAATACTTAGAACCAATTTGAGCATTACCATTTTTATCGTTTACGGAATAATAATAACCATTTCCATTATTGGTATATTCCTGTAAACCCTGTATAAATTTAAAAGCAATCGCATCCGCTGTGTCTGGTACATTAAATTTTGCAGTGAGTTTAGACTTACCAGTCATTAAAGTATCAACGGCATTAACTTTACCAGCTTTGTATGAAAACATGACTGCATATATGGGTGCTGCTGATTCAGACACCCCTGCTTTTGCAATATCAAGTTTTATTTGAATAGTTTGACCAGCCCGAACTGGTTGTTTTTTTAACTCTAAGGCTTCATATTCCTTTTCTTGTGCAGCTAAAATCTGTATGTTCATTGAAAAGAATATAACGATGCCTTTAAGCAGAAACATTATTATCTTTTCATTTTTCATATTATTAATCAATGTATAATTAATGATTAAAAAGCAAACGAATTATGTTATATAATTCATTTCGAAAATTAATGGCCCAAGAGCTTATTCAATATTTTTGTTAGTTCAATATCTGAAGCTTTTGGAGCTGTAAAATTTGCTATTTTAAAATCTTTGCCAATCAGAATATAGCGGGGAATCGATTCCACTTCATAGGCTGATAGCTTTGGCCTGTCAATTCTCCATTGAATACCTTCCGGTTTTCTTTTTTCAAGATTCTTCAGCCAAATCGGATCGTTATCGTCCACAGAAAGAGAAACAATAGCCAGATCGTTTTCTGATTTATACTTTTCTTTTAACTCTTCCAAATTGGGCATTTCAGCCATACACGGACCACACCAGGTAGCCCATATATCAATATAAATTATTTTTCCTTTCAGGCTTGAGAGCATGGTGGTCGTTCCATCAATATTTTTAACAGCAAAATCGATAGCGCCATCACCTTCACCGAATTTCATTTTTTCGGCCAGCAATAAATGTAAAATATCCCGGTATTTTTTTGTTTTAATTGAATCCACAACGAGTTTAATAGAAGGAATTTTTGATTTATCACTAAGCGGTTTTATTATAGATCTTGCTATGTTATTGGCCTTTTGCCAATCATGGAATATTTGCAAGTCGGAAGGCTTTGCTTTTGTGAGATCCAAATAACTGTCAATATCCCTGTACACTTCTACTTGCAACAGGCTTGGGTCAAAAAAGTTTTTAAGTAATGAATCTTTAACGGGGTCAGAGATTCTTTTAAACTCTTTGTTGTATGTCTCCTGATCCTCTTTTGGTTTATCTTTAAATAAACCATATGAATAAGCCGGTACGGCTAGAATAGATTTTATTATATCAGCACGGTTCCTTGCCTTTTCCAGACGAATAAATTCCGGTGAAACACCTTTTAATGAAGTAAGCTGCCTGTTTCTTTCTTTTGCCGCAGATAAAATAAAAGTAAGCATTTCATTGGGAGATGTTTTTAAGTTTCTTCCTGCCTCAATAAAAGAACCAGCTTTTGGAAAAGGCACATCTTTCATATAAGTATTTATAGCACTCCCCTTACCCTTAAATATTGCGTAATCCGATCTGTTGTTATCAATAATAAATTCAAGATTGTCCCCAGGAGATAGATAGAGTTTATTTCGCCCAATTCTGAAATAAGCAGGAGCTTTCAAGGGAACCTCAAGCTCAATTATGGAATCTTTGTAAATATCAACTTGTCTGTTAAATGAAGCAGGTGTAATATTTTGTGTCTCTGAGAAGTCATTTAATACAACTGTTGACCCAAAATTTAATACTTTACCTTTTAGCTTTGCTACTCCCTTACCTGAATTTTGTGCTATTAGTTCAGACGCATTGAAAATGAATAATAACGATAGTACAAAAAAGGAATATTTAAACTTCATCACAACAAATCATTTATATTATTACTAGCAAATATTAAGTTACGGATGCCACTGCTTAAGGTAATTATTAAAATAATTTTGTTTTACCTGATCAGTAACCCTTGTATACTTTATCGTATCTGTTCTGGTAGTTAAGGGCTCTCCTGTATTTCCATCTCTTTTTGTAATGACCAACCTGGTAAACATCATTTCATTATCTGTTTGACTGATCAGGTTATTTCCTGGATAACCAAAACCTACTGATGCGCTTGGTGAAGGGCTTGGCAGCATAAGCTGCGTTCCATTAACCTGATAAAAAGCTATCATTGAATCTGATTGAGGCTTTAATGTTAACACTGAAAAATCGTTTGTTTTAAGATAGCTGAATCTATAATAAGCATTTGGAGCTTTAAACAAATGATACAGGTCTCTTGATGAACTTAATGAATATGTAGGGTCCTGTACAGTCCAGTAACCTTCTACATTAATATTATTAATTGTTTCTTCTTTTTTACAAGAAATAATTAAAAAAGAAGCTATCAGAATAGTTAGAAAATATTTCATGTTTGTTTTATTTAAATATTGTATAAAAAACTTCCATCACAAAACGTTCTTTATCGGATGAAGTATCACCAAAAAATGATTTTTTAAACTTCAATAATAGCTTTTCCTGATCCTGAAAACCTACGATTACTACATTCCAGGTGCTGCCGTTATTTTTATAAATATTTATTTGATCGCCGGCAAGCTCCCATTTATAATTGGGCTGCTTTACCCAGGCATTATTTATAATCACAGCTACTTCGCCGCTTTTATATATTTTATATGAAGCTGCTGAAATCTCTTTCTGACGGGAAGCAGTATAAGTTGAATCCAGTTTAAAATAAGTAGTAGGGGGTGTTTGCGAAGGCAATACCCCTGTTACGTAACTTATATCTGTAACAGTATGCTTATATACAACCCAGGTAGCACTTTCACCGGCACCAGAAAATCCCGGGAAGTTATTACCTCTGTAATCTTCTCCTTTTTCACAAGCTGCAAGGCCTGCAGCTATTAATATGATAAACAAATATTTTTTCATCTTTAGTAATTTATTTTTTATAATGTTTTTCAAGTTATTGTGTACTTAAAAAATTATTGCTTTGTTACACCACCAAATTCGTTTTGTGGCCATGATCCTAAAAGAATGATTTCCACTTCAGGAATTGGCAAGGCATATGCTAATGCATTAGGTGCTAATTTATAGGTCACCACATTTGAGTTTAATTGATAAACATCATCCCTGCCACGTTTTGTAACAATAATGTTGTCATTATCCAAAGCATTATATCTCTTTAAATCATACCAACGCATTACAAAAGCAAGTTCTCTTCTTCTCTCTTCTTTTACATCTTTAATTGTACCACCAATATTATCAACATAACCAGTAGGGAATCTCATTTTTCTTAACGCCTTTAATATAATACTTGCATTCTCTCCATCTCCCATTCCTCTGGCTCTGCATTCAGCCATTATCAACATGATTTCAGGAACAGTAACACCCAATACAAAACCAGATCTGTTATTTCCCAGTGCATGTTTCATGTATTGTTTTGAAACCAATTCGTCTTTTCTGCATGGAGTAAAAGGGCTGTTATTTGCATTCAGATTATTGTCATAAAATATTTTCTTTCTTAAATCTGATGTATTATAAAGATCATATAAATCTTGTGAAGGCGGGAGTTTACTTGCTGCTGCAAATTGAGATACATACCTGAAATAAGACTCCTTATAATTCCACAAGCCATTGGGATCAGTTGCACTTCCTCCTACATTACTGATTACCGGACTTTGAGAAGTAACTGAAGTGGGAATACCATTACATGAAGTACTTGTTGTTGTCCTGTTCAACATAGTAAACAATGAGGCATCATTCATATCGTATAAAAAATTATACCCGGTATAAGCCTTCTTGGCATATTCAAAAGCCTTAGAATAGTTACCCATATATAATTCCACCCTGGCTCTTAAAGCCTGTACTGAAATTACAGTAGCCCTCCAGGGTTGATTAATATTAAAATCTCCTTTACCGGCTTCATTTAATAATTGCTCAGCATTCGTTAGATCTTCAATAATACCTTGAAATGTAAAGTCTACAGTTTTCCTGTCATTATAAGTTGAAGGATCAGTACTAATTGTATTTTTATATCCCAATCCCGGATATTGCCCGCCGTTCAAACCCGGATGCATACAATATTCTACTGCGAGGTTAAAAAAGTTAAACGCCCTGAAAAACATTGCCTCTGCTTTAACCTGCTTTTTTAATAAAGCACTACCTGAAATATTAGGATCATCAATTTTTTCGGTTATATAATTATAGGTGTACATATACGACCAGCCTCTTTGAAAACCATTTGAGGAGGTTAAGCTCCTAAGCTCATTTTGATTCCAGGTATTAAAAGCTTCTGGCTGCAGATAAGAAGGGCTTGCTGTTTGAAAATCGGGGTCAATGAAACAATCATCAGAAGCATAAATGGCATTCCTCCATTCAAAAATATTTCTCGTAATTCTAATATCATTTAATAAGCCATCAAACTGATCAACATTATTAAATCCAACCAGGCCTCCTTCACTTGGAGATTTTTCGAGATATTTTTTACACCCTGTGTTAAGCAGTGCAAAAGCTATAAGTAATAATAATATTCTTTTCATATATTTTCTTTTAATACGTTTTTTAAATAACTGATTGAATTTTACATGCCAAGCCTAACACCAAAAGTGAATGTTCTTACTGGTTTCACTGATCCAATTGGAAACTCCGGATCAAGTCCAAGATCATTTGCTTTCCACAATAATCCCAGATTTCTGGCTTGCGTATAAATTGTAACTGACTTAAAAAAGTTTTTCAATTTATTTAGCGTTTTATCAGCTATATCATAACCGAGGTAAACTTCGTTTAACCTGATATGCGAAGCGTCTGAAACAATTTCTTCTGAATAATAATTCCGTAGAGAAGCCGTATTGAACCACATGGTTTGGTTACGTAAAGTAGGGTCAATATTTCCAGTTGATGTATTGGCAATTAAAGATGGGGATTGAATACTAGCCAGTCCTGAAGCACTAACATTATTGTTATTCAAACTATATGATAAATACTCGTCTGTTCTTAGAAACTTATGTCCGAATCTACCGGTTATTACTGTCATTAAAGAAAATCCTTTATAATTAAATGTATTGGTAAATCCTAAAGTAGCCGGTGGAGTTGTTCTTCCCTGGTAATACATTCTGTCATCATCACCAGGATTAAGACCCGGTACCATCCTTCCCAATCCAAACCCACTTGGTTCCGCAAATGACCTGGATGAATTATCTGCAATAATTAATTCGCCATCTCTTTTCTGCTGTACATAATAACCATCTTTTGTTGTACCTGCTAAACGAACCATCATAAGCCGGTCTGTTGGTAACCCTTTAATAAAAGAGCTGCCCGATCCTAAGTAATAAAATAATGCAGGCGAAATGAAATTATAAGAAAGCACTTCATTATAATTATAATCAAAATTTACATTCCCATTCCAGCTAAAGTTTTTGGTGATATTCATTCTGGTACCAAGGCTAATTTCAATACCCTTGTTTAATACTTCAGCAAGATTTAGTGTTAATGAAGATGTTGACTGAACAACCTGAGAAGTTCTTACAGAAGACAACAGATCTTTAGAGTGCCTTCTGTATAAGTCTATACTTCCGGAAAGCTTCCCTTTAAAAAATGAAAAGTCTGTACCAATATTTGTTGAATAGGTTTTTTCCCAGGTAAGAAAATCATTATCTCTTCCGGTAATAATTCCATTTGACAGATTGCCCGTCTCTGTAGATGGTGATAAACTTGTAAATACAGACAAAGCCAGAACAGATCTTTTACCTGCAGCATTACCCGTAACACCATATGTAGTACGCAATGCAAGGCGATCTATAAAGGTTGCATTTTTCAGGAAATCTTCATTTTTCAAATTCCA
>JAHEMM010000089.1:0-6510 GCA_024643655.1 Chitinophagaceae bacterium
GGCATTACGCATTTAATCAATAGACATATATAATAGCAAAAATAATTAATAATAAATATAAATGGCTCTTCACTTATTATTTTGTGTTGAAAAAGAACAATCAATTCAATGCTCTTTTTTATATTTGGTAAAATGAAAAAGTTATTTCTTATTTTATTTTCTTGGTCATCTCTCTTGTTTTATTCTCAAAATAAGCAGTCGGACAGTATTTTTAACTTATTGAAATCTACAGAAAATCAAGAAAGTAAGGTTCTATTGTATTCAAGGTTATCCAAATTATATAAATCGATTAATTTAGATTCCGCTATTTATTATGCTGATCTTGGAAAAAAATTGGCAGATTCTTTAAAATTTAATGTGGGTATTGCTGAAATGTCGGCAAATTTGGGAGATTATTATGTGAGTCAAAATAATTTGGAGTCTGCAAAAATCTATTATGCTAAGGCAAGAGAATTTTTTGCTGAAACAGATAGTTTATATAAGTATACGGAAAATTCCATGAGATTAGGTAATGTTAATTTAGCACAAAATAACTATAAAGAGGCATTAAAATTATATTTGGAGTGTTTAAATATTTCAAAAGAAAACGATTACAAAAGACTTGTACCACATCTTTATAATAATACAGGGGCTCTCTACATGGAAATTGAAGATTATGATGACGCAGAAGCTAATTATAAAAATGCCTATGCTCTTTTTATAGAAAATAATGACGAGCCTAATTCTGTTTATCCACTTTATAATATAGCTTTAATCCAAAGTATTATTGGTAATGATAAAGAAGCCATAAATGGCTATTTAGATTTAGTAAGTTATCATTTAAAAACTGAAAACTGGGTTAGTTTAGCTTCTGTATATAATTCTATTTCAGAAATATATTTAAAAAATAATGAAAATAATCTTGCTATAGAATATCTTGAAATGGCACTAAATGCCATGGAAGATAAAAGTGATTCATTTAACTCTGGTCCATCTTCTTATTATCAAGTAACTATATATGCTAATGCGGCACAAATATATTTTATAAAAAAAGATAATAAACGAGCAAAAAAATATGCGATAAGGGCAGTTAGATTATCAAATGAAAATTCTTATAAGGAAAATCTATTTAAGAGTGCAAAAATATTGGGAGATATTTATAATAATGAAAAGCAAATCGATTCCTCTCTTATATATTATAAAATGTACATTGATCATATTGAAGAGTATCAGGACGAATATGACATCAAGCAATTAACTAAACTTAAAATGCAACAGGAGTTTGATGAAATTCTGAGAAAGAATGAAATAGAGAGAATATACCAAGAGGCAACCTATAAAAACAGAGAATTAAAATATGTAGCTGTTGCTGGTTTATCAGTTTTACTTGTTATTATATTGATTTTGTTATATCTAAATCAAAAAAATAAAAATGCTAAACTTAAATTAATAGAAGAAAATTTAGTTTTAGAGAAAATTAAACTGAGTCAAGATTTAGAATATAAGAAAAAGGAACTCACCTCCAATATGATGTATTTAATGGAGAAGAATGAATTTATTACAAGTATTTCCAAAAAATTAATTGAGTTAAAACCTGATGCCAAAAAAGATAATAAAGATTTAATTCAGCAAATAATTAATGAAATCAGGCAAAATTCAACCACTAAAATTTGGGATGAATTTGAGGTTAGATTTACAGAAGTACATGAAAAATTTTATAAGGAACTCCATAAAGCGCATCCAGATTTAACACCAAATGAAATTAAAATTTGTGCGTTTATTAGACTTAATATGTCTACCAAAGAAATTTCAGCAATCACACATCAAACAGTGAAAACTATAAATATGGCAAGATTTAGATTACGTAAAAAGCTTAATATTGATAGAGATGAAAACCTTCTTTCATACTTCAAAAGTCTTTAACGGACAAATAAACCCTTTATAATTCTTTCATTTTATTTTTATATAAAAATTTATTAAATTATTGTAAAACAGTTAGATAGCGCTAATTGTAGTACCATTGTAATGGCTCGAGTTCCATTTGTAGCTATTTTGTAACTCTTACTAATATGTATTATAAATTTGATTGAAATATTTTTGTCTAGAAATTAATTCCCACTGAATTGATTAAAAATTAGTTCTAATACGTCATTACAAAATGGCAATTTGAAGGACTGCTAAATCTAAAAATTAGTATAAAAATATTGAATATGAAAAAAATTTACTTACTATTAATTGGGTTATTTTTTTTCGCTTTTGTTACTAAAGCACAGGATAATACTCAAAAATCCATTGATAATTTTAAAAAATCAACTCAGGCCAAAATTACAATCAATAAAAATTTAGGAATCCCTAGTTATGTTAAATTTCCTGTTAATCAACCATTGGTCGTAAGTGGAAATAACATAAAAGAAAAGGTCGATAATTTTTTAGAAGCTAACAAGTCCATATACGCTATTGATAATGTAAATGAATCATTTTCTTCAGGAATTATGAAAACTGATATCTACGGCTTAAAGCAATATTCAATAAAACAATATTACAAAAATATACCTGTATATGACTCTGAATTACGGTTTCATTTTAATAAAAATGAAGCGCTTAATTCTGTGAATGGCAATATAATACCTGCCATAAAAATGAATACAGAAGTTAATATAGACCAACAAGAAGCCAGTAGCATTGCTTTAAAATTGGTGACTGATCAAAATATAAATTATTCAGGTGCTCCTCTCAAGGTGATTTCAAATAAGTTGTATCTGTTTCCTAAAGGATTAGCACAAGGCAAGGTTTCATCACATCATCTTGCTTATAGAATAGAAGTAAGAAATGATGCTGATGTAAGGGAATATCTTTTTATAGATGCTCATAGTGGTAAACTTGTTGAACAGTTTACTGGGATGCCACATGCATTAAAAAGATCCCTTTACGAAGTAGATTTGACTAATAAGGTTTACTCTGAAGGGGATGACACATCTGGACTTACACTATCGCAAAAAAATGAGGTGGAAACAGCGGGTCATGTGTATTATTTTTTTAAAAATACTTTTAATTATTTCTCTTTTGACAATGCTGATGCAGAAATGATTACATTGAACAATGATCCAGGAATAAATTGTCCAAACGCCAATTGGAATGGGGTCAGAACAAATTATTGTGATGGAATGGCTGCAGATGATGTGGTTGCACATGAATGGGGCCATGCCTATACAGAATATACCTGTAATTTAGTTTATGCGATTGAACCAGGCGCCATAAATGAAGCATTATCCGATATTTGGGGAGAAACGATTGATCAGATCAACAATTATGAAGATGGTGATGAAAACAACGCTTTGAGAACAGGATGTGATAGTTCTGACAGGTGGATGATGGGTGAAGACGTAACAGCAGAGGGAATTCCAGTACCTTTTCGCGATATGTGGAATCCAACATGCTTTGGAAGTCCAGGCAAAATTACTGATGTGGAATATTGGTGTGATCCTAACGGACAAGATAGTGGTGGGGTACATTATAATTCTGGAGTAATTAATCATACCTATGCACTCATTGTTGATGGAGGTTCGTTTAACGGTCAAACCATTGAAGCCTTGGGTTTTACAAAGGCTGCTCATATTATTTGGAGGGCCCAAAGCCAATATTTAAGTGCAACAAGCGGATATGCAGAATTTGCAGATGCAGTTGAAGCGGCTTGCGCTGATTTGATTGGTGTTAATTTACAAGGGCTTTCTACCACAGATGTACCTGCAGGTCTATCGGGAGAAATAATTTCTACAAGTGATTATGATCAAGTTGTAAAAGCATTAATAGCTACCGAGCTGCGCATTAATACCGGTTGTTCTTATCCAACTATTCTGGGGCCAATTGGCCCAATCTGTGATGCCGCAAACGAAAATGCTATTTTTTCTGAGAACTGGGAAACGGGTATTCCTAGTGGGTGGATTGTATCACAAATTCCAGTAAACCCAAATACTTGGGAGCCAAGAGAATGGGTCATAGAAACAAATCTTCCTAAACAAAGACCTGGTCAGGCACTATTTGCTCCAAACCTAGTAAATGGAGATTGTGACACAGACATGCAAAATGGTATTCTTCGCTTAGAAAGTCCTGCGATAGTTATGCCGAATTATCAAAATGGCGATTTCGAATTTGCGTTTATACATAGTGTTGCAAGTGAAGTGGATTATGACGGAGGCAATCTTAAATACAGTTTAGATAATGGAGATTCATGGTCTTTAATACCATCATATGCTTTTAATGAAAATCCTTACAACACAATATTAAGTGAAGATAATAATACAAATCCTATGGCTGGTGAAGAAGCTTTCTCCGGAATAGATATAGGCTCATATGACTATAGTTCATGGGGCGTAACAGTGATCAATTTATCAATTCTTGGTGTTGGTCCAAATACTTCGATTAAATTAAGATGGGAATTTGGAAGTGATGGCTGTAATGGTATAACGGGCTGGTATCTTGACGATATGGTAATTTATAATTGTTCAGAAGCATTAGGGATCAATGAGGTTGATTTCTTAAATAAAAATATTAGTGTTTTCCCAAATCCTTCTTCAGGAGTATTTAACATCAAATTGAAGAGCATTTCAAATTTAAAGTTTGATATTTATGATATAACAGGTAAAGTTGTAATGAGTAAATTAAATGTTTTAGAAAATAATTTCAAACTTGATTTAAGTAATTATGCAAAAGGTATTTACTTCATGAAAATTCAAACTGATTTAGGTTCAATTACCAAAAAATTGGTGGTTCAATAATTAATTTTTAAAATTAATAGCTATTAAGGAGACTGATTTATTCAGTCTCTTTTTTATTTTATTAAATCATTATAAAATAAGTCCTAAATATTAGCCTTAATTAGGTGTGTTAATTAATATCCATTTTAGTTTAACTAATAAGTTGAAACTGTCATTTTTTAAGCTTCTATGGAAAAATTAATTTATTATTTACTCTTTATTTTAGACTAAATAAAACTATTAAAGAGACTTCTACATTTATGTAATAATCATTTAAGGCTGATTGCTTATCAAAAGCTAAATCTATAATATAACTTGGCCTTGACTGAATTATAAATCCTTATTGAAGTGACTAAATAGTCTTCAAAAACACCCTGAAAATTTAAAATACTTCTTGTTTTTATTTTACAGTTTAAGTCCATAAAACACTGTAAATGAGATTAATAAATGCTATTGTAGTAATCTTGTAATTAGAAGTATGCTGCTTGTAGCTTTTTTGTAACCTTTTCCGTTAGTTGATATAATCATTTATAAAATACTTTTACCCAAAACGAATCACATTGAATAAATCAAATAAAAAAGGATCCTCAAAATTATCGTCAAAGGAAGAGGAGGACTTAATAAATCTAGATAAAGAATTAAAAGATTTAATAGACACCAATGAATCTCTAAAAATTGGGATTACTAAAATCTTTAAAGAGATAGAGAAAAAAGATAATACTAACAATTAAAACTAACTAAAAAATGGAAAAAATTACTATCAAATTATTTAATAAAATAGCATTCATATTTTGTTTGCTTTTAATTTCATTTACAAGTTTTGCTCAAACAGGAGATGTATTATGGGCATTAAATAGACCAGAAGATGGACCAGTTTCTCCGTTTGGATTAACTGCAAATATTCATATGACGGCATCTGGGCAAACAGATATTGATTTTGCTTATGATTATGATAGTTTTGGAGATATCCTTTCAGGGGTGCCTTATGATACATGGGATTATACAATTACAGATACAACAGGAGATTGCCGCACGGTTGCTTCTGGTCAAATAATTGTAGATACACCTAGTGAGACTGAAATAGCTGCAGTTGGAAATCTCATTACTTCAGCACCAGTATTCTTTAATGTTAATGAGACGTCTTCCCCGATGTCATTTTCAGTAGGCACTGCAGAGATTTCTATGACAGATGGAGTAAACACGTATGCTATTACGTATTCAGAGTTTGATAATATCATTGCGGATGTAGTTTTTGGAACGTATGACTATACGATTACAACAGAAGGTTGTAGAGTAAGAACAGGCTCATTAACGGTAGGATGTGATGCTATAGATGCGATGTCAGGTAATGTAGCATTATGGGAAGTACAGGGAGATGCTATCGCACCAGTCTTTGTATTGACATCAAACCATCCACTAATTGGGTCATGGATAGATGGGCATGTAAATATAACAGATGGTTTAAATACTTATGATTATGATGTAACGGAATTTGATAATGTAATATCAGGTGTAGCGTTTGGTACCTATAACTATACATTTACACAAGCAGGAGGATGTTATCCAGCAGTTACAGGTTCATTAACGGTAGATTGTAGTACTGTAGACTCTATGTCGGGTAATGCATTATTAAATATTGTTGATCAGGGAACGGCTATTACTTCAGCACCAGTATTCTTTAATGTTAATGAGACGTCTTCCCCGATGTCATTTTCAGTAGGCACTGCAGAGATTTCTATGACAGATGGAGTAAACACGTATGCTATTACGTATTCAG
>JAHEMM010000089.1:6610-11543 GCA_024643655.1 Chitinophagaceae bacterium
TACATTTACACAAGCAGGAGGATGTTATCCAGCAGTTACAGGTTCATTAACGGTAGATTGTAGTACTGTAGACTCTATGTCGGGTAATGCATTATTAAATATTGTTGATCAGGGAACGGCTGAAGCTGTAGATACAACAGTAACCCAAAACGGTGAAATGTTAACAGCCAATGCGGCTGGACTTTCTTACCAATGGATAGATTGTAACAATAGCAATGCACCAATTGATGGTGAAACCAATCAATCTTTTACAGCAACAAATAACGGTAGTTATGCGGTGATTATTACCGCTGTAAATTGTGAAGAAACATCTTCGTGCTATGATGTAACAACATTAAGTGTAGATTCAAAAGATAGCTTAACAGATTTAAAATTATTTCCAAATCCGGTTGTGGATGTCTTAACAATTAAACTTAACAGTTCTTATGATACGGTTAATGTACAAGTGTATTCACTTTTAGGTCAGTTGGTTAAAACGGCTGTAATCACAAAGAGCAAGGAGTCTAAACTTAATCTTTCAGATTTACAATCTGGTACTTATATGATTAGAATTAATGCTGATGGGAAAACAAATTCTTCACTGATTGTGAAAAAATAAAATCGAAAGACCACACCATTTAAAAAATGGTGTGGTCTTAAATTTATATTTACTATGAAAAAAATATTATTATTTTTTGTATCCTTTTTTTTGATACAAGCCGTTGACGCGCAAACCAATACTTTAAATGAAGGGTTTGAAAATTGGTCTAATGAAGGAATTAATCCACCCCCAGGTTGGCAAATTTTTACACTTGGAAGCAATGGTTTAAGAGGTTGGAGAAATGGCTTCAACATTGCGGCACATACAGGGAATGGGTCTGCTTATTCAAATATTGATAATGCAGGAACCAATAACTGGCTAGTTAGTCCGCCAATAACGGTATTGAACGATACTTATGAGCTAAAATTTTGGGAAATTAAAGCTATTATTACTGATTTCGAATTAGATTCTAATACAGTGCTTATTTCTACAGGAAGTAGTGACCCTACTAGTTCTGATTTTACGCCAATTTATCAATCGAATAGTTTAAACGATATTGATTGGGAGCAAAGTACAATTGATTTAAGTACTTATAGTGGACAAACTATTTATATTGCATTTCAACATAAAAATACTGCAGGCAAATATCTTGGTTGGTATCTGGATGATTTAACTGTAGGACCAACTTCCTTTGTAGATGGTGCATTAACAGGCTATATAAGCCCTGTAGGTGTTTCAGAAAATCCTATTAATGCTCCGGTAAGTGTTAGGATGAAAAATTTGGGAACAACCACTATTAACGATTTTAATGTAACCTGGGACATCAATACAGTAGCGCAACCAACCTTTAATCAAACGGCATTAAATTTACTTCCAGGACAAAGTACCATTATAGATATAGGTACTTATAATTTTTCAAGTGAAGGCGCTTATCATATTACGACCAATCTTATTTTAGCAAATGATTTTGAGAGTTCCAACAATCAAATTGAAAGCACTTATGAAATTTCTTCTTTTAAGGATGGAACCATTGTTGCTATTACACCAGAAGGCATGTTACCTAATCAAGGTAACATTGATGTAAACGTAGACGTTAAAAATTTAGGTCCAAATACTATTGATAATGCGGAGATTATATGGTCTGTTGATGGCGTTAACCAAACACCTTTTACAACAACAACTTTAAATCTGGCTCCTGGAGCTACTAAAACAATAACAGTAGGACAATATACTTTTTCGGAAGGACTTCATGACATTTCAGCTACATTGAATGCTTTGGGAGATAATAATACAACTAATAATCATTACCTCGCTAAAGCGGCATTCAATACATTTTGGGAAAGTTTTGAAGGCGCAAAATTCCCTCCAGATGGATGGAGTATCAAATTTGGCATAAAAGATGGGCGCAATTTTGGAGATCCTGTTGATGGGGATTATTACTATGTTTCCTCTGTAGATAATAATTTTTTTGGAGTTATTTCCGATACTATTTTTACACCTATGTTAAGTATAAAGAATGGTGATCATTTCAGGTTTTATATCAAAACAAGTCCGGCGCAACCTGCAAATAATAAATTGGTTTGGAAAAATGGAACTACAGGTGAAATTAATTTAATTCAAACTATAGCGAATAGTCCTGGAATGAATACCTGGGCATTAAGAGATATTAATATTTCTGCAGCTGCGGGCAATAATTATATTGGAATAATTTCTACTTCAACAGGCCGTTATGGAGAGACAAGATATGATTTGTTTACATCTGATGCCAAATTAAGTCAGTTTCAAAATGATTTAGAAATTATTAATGGCGACATGTATTTTTTAGCGAAGCAAAATACTTCGGAGACTTTTGAATGTCAAATAAGAAACAGAGGTATACTACCAGTATCAGGAGCTAACTATACGGTAAAACTAATGGAAGCACCCAATACAGAATTAGCCTCTGTTAATGGTGTTAATTTAAATTCATGGGAAGAAACTACTATTAGTATTAATAATACCTTTACAGACATAGGAACTAAGCGATTATTTTTTAAAATAGAATACGCAGCTGATGAATTTTTAGCTAATAATACTTTTAGAGAGAACGATGTAAATGTGGTACCTAACACGGTAGAGATTAGTGCTATTGGTAGTCCAGATCAATATAATTTAAATATTCCATTTACTCCAAATGGTAATACACAGACATTGGGAGAAGATGACATATCACAAATGTTATTTTATAACAATGAATTTAGAGCACCTGGTTATGTGTATGGTTTAGCTTATAAATATGATAATTTATTAACGGCTGATGAAGTGACACATTATCCATTGAAAGTCTGGATATCACAAACCATGGTAACAAATTTAGATGGTGGATGGATACCAAATGAGCAATCAATTTTGGTGTTTGATGGAGTTGTAGAGATTTTACCAGGTAATAATCGTGATTTATATATTCCTTTTAATCAACCTGTTTTGATCAATGGTATTGAAAATGTGGTCATAAAAAATTATCAATATGATCCGGAATTTCCACCTTCAATATTTAGAATGTACGGTAATAATTTAGGGAGCGGACCCACTCGTTCAATATATTTATTGGATGTTTTTGACCTAGATCCAGAAAATCTTCCTACGTATTTTGGAGCCATACCAAGTTTTAGTTTTACCAGATTTGTTGTAGATCCGTCAACCTCGAGCTCTGTATTATCTGGTATAGTCTATAATAATTCCAATAATATACCTGTTGCAAATGCTACTGTATCCATTCCAGGGTCTACCTTAACAGCACAAACAGATGTTAATGGCTATTATGAATTTCCTGCCTTACCTTATGGAGTCTATAATTTAAAAACCAGTTCAACAGGATTTCTTGATAACACTCTTGACGTTGATTTAAATACTACTACCCAGACTCAGGATATTTTTTTAGATCCCCGTGCTGGATTGCAAGTTACTGGTGCTGTTTTTGGAGACAATAATGGGTTACCTTTAGAGGCAGTGGATGTCTCAATTTATAAAGATGGCAATCTTGTTGAAACCGTTACATCTGATAATAATGGTGATTTTATTTTAACAAACGTTTTTGCCGAGTTTGATTATGAGGTAAAATTATTTATGTATGGTTATTATGAAAAAATGATACCTTTTTCTACAGTTGATACGAATATAGATTTAGGCAATATTATTTTGGTTCAGGAATTCATCAGCCCATTTGATGTTTATGTAAATAGTGATACAGCACCTACTGTGCATTGGAAATCACCAAAAATGAGTTCTAAAGTTAAGTTAAAGAAAGACTTAAATGTTCAGTCATGGAGTATTACCAATGAACCTAATGAGAACGTGTGGTTAGGTAATTTCTTTTCCATATCAAAAATGACCACCCTTACAAGTGTTGAAATTCAAACCGGTTATTATCCAAATGCAGTAGATTATGCAACTATTGATATTTTTGATTTAGCGTCTAATACCGTGCTTGCTACAAGTGAGCCTTTTTTAATGCATCAAGATTCATTAATAACTATTGATATTCCCAATATTGTAGTAAGTAAAACTATATTGGCGATGGTACATTGGCAAAATAATGTGGCTAGTACAAATTCTCTGGCTTTAGATTATTCAGATGAATTTATATCAAACAGTGCCTTCATAAAATTTCCAGACTCCGCTCCTCAGTTATTAAATAACTTTTTAGGGGCTGGTTCGCCTAGAATGTCTTTTTTGTTAAGAGTCAATACTTTAGTTGATGGATCGCCTGTTACAAATAATGAAACGTTGTCATATAATGTGTTTAGGGGATTAGCGACTGATTTTCCAAATGTTTCAAACTGGGAAAAAATTAATTTGTCGCCAGTTTCAGATGTGTCTTTAATAGATTTAAATACCTCTGGTATAAATCCTGCCGAATATTATCGTTATGCAGTTGAAACCATTTATTCAAATGGGTACTCCGAAGTAACCTATTCAAATAGTGTTGCAGGAAATGTACTTGGTATTTCAGATTATCAAATGATTAACTCTGAAATAAAGGTATATCCTGTACCAGCAAATGATAAAATAACCATTAAGTTTGGCCCAAATATACAAGTCAATAAACCCATTAAGGTTTATGATATACTTGGAAAGGAAGTTTTTACTTTAGAGTCTTCAAGAATTAAAAACGGGACTGTTTCTAAAAATATAAATGCATTACAAAAGGGGATTTATTTAATAAGAATTGATGTTGAAGGAGTTATTATAAATAAGAAATTTATAGTAAATTAATGTTATAAATAGGGCTCTTTTTGAGCCCTTTTTTATGCAAAATAGAGTCACTATTTAAAAAGTCTCACCAGCATTAAGATAAAATGCTTTTGAATGTTTACCCCACGCTTGATTTAATATTAGATTCGTTTTCGTCGATTTATCAATTAATATTCTTAA
>JAHEMM010000166.1 GCA_024643655.1 Chitinophagaceae bacterium
TATGTGCGGAATAGCCGGGTTTGCAGATTTTTCAAATAAAAGTTCACAGGATATAGTTAGCCAAATGGCTACTGCATTAGCTCATCGTGGACCCGATGGACAGGGGGAGTATTTTCACCAGGCAGCCAACTGTCAGATTGGTTTTGGGCATCGTCGTCTGTCAATTATAGATCTGAGTAATGCTGCTAATCAACCCATGCATTTTGATGGTCTGCACCTGATTTTTAATGGGGAGATTTATAATTATAATGAGATAAGAAATGAACTGATTCAATTAGGACATGAGTTTCAAACTCATTCTGATACAGAAGTGATCTTACATGCCTGGAGACAATGGGGTGAAGACAGTATAACTAAATGGAGAGGAATGTTTGCTATTGTTCTCTTTGATGAAAAAAAACAAAAGCTGATCTGTATCCGGGACAGGGCTGGCGTCAAACCAATCTATTACTATTTTAAAAACGGTATTTTTTTATTCGCATCAGAACTTAAAGCCCTTTTCAAACATCCGGCTTTTACAAAAACATTAAATAAAGCTGCAGTGGCTTCCTTTTTGCAATATGGTTATGTTGCATCTCCACATTGCATTTTTACAGATACTTATAAATTACCAGCCGGCTATCTGTTGGAACTTGATCTTACCAGTCAGGATACAAGGGCATTTCAATACTGGAATGTATATGATTATTATAACAAACCTAAGTTGGCAATAAGTTTGCCCGATGCGATTACAGAAACAGAAAAAATCCTTGAAGAATCATTTCAATACAGGATGGTTGCCGATGTGCCTGTTGGCGTTTTTCTAAGTGGCGGTTTTGACAGTACCTGCGTTACATCACTGCTCCAAAAAAACAGCACCGAAAAGATAAAGACCTTTACAATCGGCACTACCGATGAAAAATCAAATGAAGCACAGTTTGCCAAACAAATTGCGGCTCATTTGGGAACCGATCATACAGAATATTATTGTACTGCAAAGGAAGCGTTGGACATTATTCCTGATCTCCCTTATTATTATGATGAACCATTTGCTGATAGCAGTGCAATTCCAACCATACTTGTAAGCAGGTTAGCCCGGCAAAAAGTTACTGTTGCTTTATCTGCTGATGCCGGTGACGAAGTGTTTGCAGGCTATAACCGGTATGATTATATAAGCCGGTATGGAAAAAAATTGAAACAAATTCCGCGGCCTATACGAAAACTTGCTGCAGCTGCGATGGGAAAAGTTTCTTCTGAAAGTATTCCCGTCTTGCGTAACAAGGCAAACTTTCACAGCAGGTATGACAAGTTAAAGAACCTGCTGCATGATCCTTCAACTTCAGAGTTATTGAAAAATCTGAGCCAGGTATTTAATCAAAAGGAAATTAACAGATTGTTTTTATCACCCGGACAAACTCTTTCCACCTTGCATACCAGCAATGAATTAAAAGATGAATATTTTGATGACCTCTCGTATATGATGGCGGTGGATTATCAAACCTATATGGTGGATGATATTTTGCAGAAGGTTGACAGAGCTACTATGAGTGTTAGTTTAGAAGGAAGGGAACCTTTTCTGGATCAGAAAATTATAGAGTGGGCGGCACAATTGCCTTCTGATTATAAATATTATAAGGGGCAAAAGAAATACATACTTCGGCAGATTGTCAATAAGTATATACCCAAGGAAATGATGGACAGGCCAAAAATGGGGTTTAGCATACCGGTAGAAAACTGGCTTTCTGATGAGTTGAAGTCCTTGGTTATGGAACATTTAAATTCAACTTCATTGGCAAAACATGGATTATTTAATGAAGGGGAGGTCAAAAAAATATACACTGATTTTTTTAATGGGAATAAAGAAAAGCATTTGAAAGTCTGGTATTTATTGATGTTTCAAATGTGGTTTGATAAATGGATGGATTGAGGAGCAGATTAAGGTTGAGCTTAAGGTTGAGTCGAGGGTTGAACATAGTTGAATAATGGTTGAAGGGGGTGGCTTACGATTAACTTAATGTAACTTAAATAAATAAGGATTTTGAAGAGAGTATTGTATTTGTCTTATGATGGGATGACGGATCCACTGGGTCAAAGTCAGGTATTGCCTTATCTATGTGGGTTATCGAAATATGGTTACCAGTTCACCATTCTTAGTTTTGAAAAACGACACCGCTATCAGAATGAAAGATCGGTTATTGAAGCAATTACCAAACAAGCTGGTATAAACTGGGTACCGCTTTTTTATACAAAGAACCCACCGGTTCTTTCAAAAATCTATGACCGTTGGAAGTTAAAAAGAACTGCAAAGCGATTACATAAAACCAATCACTTTGAGATGATCCATTGCAGGAGTTATGTTGCCGCCGAAGTGGGATTGATTCTAAAGAAAGAAACAGGTGTACATTTTCTTTTTGATATGCGGGGATTCTGGGCAGATGAAAAAGTTGATAATGGCCAGTGGAATCTTGCAAATCCCTTTTTTAAAAAAGTATATAAACATTATAAGAAAAAAGAAAAAGAATTTCTGTTACAGGCTGATGCTATTATCTCACTTACAAACGCAGCTAAAAAGGAGATGCTTTCAAAAACTGACTATTCTTCTTTACAAATTGATGTAATTCCATGTTGTGCAGATCTGGATCATTTTAATTACCAGAAACTAAATAGCAATGAATTAAATAGTTTACGGGAAGAACTGGGCATACAAAAAGAGCAAAAAATTATATCATATCTTGGCTCTGCAGGAGGATGGTATATGATAAAAGAAATGCTGGACTACTATCAGTTATTACTTAAAAAAGATCCTGCTTTTATTATGTTGTTCCTTACAAAAGACGATCCTGCTATTGTATTAAAACTGGCAATGTCAATTGGGATTCCTACAGATAAATTGGTGATTCGTTATGCGGAACGTAAAATGCTGCCATCATACATTGGCTTGAGTGACTGTAGTATTTTTTTTATAAGACCTACTTACTCGAAAATGGCTTCTTCCCCAACCAAACATGCTGAATTAATGGGTATGGGAATCCCTGTTATTTGTAATAATATTGGTGATACTGGTTATATAATTAATGAAACAGGTACTGGGTTAATAGTTACTGA
>JAHEMM010000167.1 GCA_024643655.1 Chitinophagaceae bacterium
GATTATTGGGGGACTTGGTGTGGGCCATGTATGGCAGAAATACCAAAAATAAAAGACTATTACAAGAAGTATGCTGGCAAGAATTTTGTTGTTCTGGGTGTGAATTCTGGCGATTCAGTACAGCGATGGAAAAATGGTGTTAAAAGCGAAGAGATGAACTGGATGCATATTAGAAGTACTAAAGAGAACGAACTCTTAACCGCTTTTAATGTCAATTCATTTCCAACAAAAATACTTTTAGATCCAGATGGCAAAATCATTTACAGTTCAAAAAATACCGAGCAAAAAGTAGATTTATACCAAATGCTAGATGATATTCTTTCAAAATAGAGTTTTTGTAAAAAATTAGTAAAACATTAACATTCAGGTTGTCATCCTATTTTAAATAAATAGTGTCACATAAATATAGAATTAACAATAAGCCGCCAAATATAAGGTTAGCTTCTTCAAAAAATTAAATAATGAATAAATTGAATACATTAAAGACCATCTTATTTGCTGTTATTTTGGCATTACCAGCGTCATTTTTAAGCGCACAGGATGCTAGTCAAAAATTTGAAAAAGTTAAAGAACTAGGTGGAATTGAGGAATATCTTTATACCGTTAATGGAATGAATGTGCTGCTTGTACAAGATAATTCAGCCCCAGTTGTAACAGTTCAAATAGTCTATCGAGTAGGTTCTAAACATGAAGTTTCTGGCAATACAGGCTCTACACATTTACTCGAACATTTAATGTTTAAAGGAACGGAAAAATTCAATAAAAGAAAAGGAACATCTATTGACGGCAAGTTACTCAGTATAGGAGCACAAATGAATGCTACCACTTGGAATGATAGAACTAATTATTACGAAACCATACCAAGTGATAAAATTGATATAGCGCTTGAAATTGAAGCCGATAGGATGCGAAATTCATTGCTTTTAGAAGAAGATAAGGCATCAGAAATGACCGTAGTACGCAATGAGTTTGAACGTGGTGAAAACAATCCTAATAGTGTTTTAAGTAAAGAAGTTTGGGCAACAGCCTATATGGCTCACACCTATCATCACAGTACTATTGGGTGGCTTTCAGATATAGAAAATATGCCTATTGAGGCTTTGCGTGAATTTTACAATACATATTATTGGCCTGATAACGCTACTTTGACCATTATTGGTGACTTTCAAAAAGAAAATTTATTTAAATCTATTGACAACTATTTTGGTAAAATAACAAAGGCTCCACACGATATGCCTCAACCTTATACCGAAGACCCTCAACAATTTGGTCCAAGAAAAGTGGTCATAAAAAAACCAGGAGGCCAAAGTGTAATTTTGGTTGGGTATAAAATACCTGGAAGGTTGCATGATGATTTACCGGCATTAGATATTTTGGGTGAAATTTTAGGAAGTGGTACTTCATCTATTTTAAGCAAAACATTTGTAGATTCTGGTAAAGCTTTTTATGCCTATTCAGGTCCATCCAATTTTAAGGAAGTGGGATTATTTACAATTGGTTTAGGCTTTTCTCCAACAGCTAGTCATGAAGATTTAAACAAGGAATTGCTTGAAACCATCGAAAAAGTAAAACAAGACGGAGTTGCTCAAGAAGATGTGGATAGAATTATAGCTAAACTTAATGTACAAAGCATATTGTCAAGAGATGGCTCCGGGCGCATTGCTGGTCAATTAAATGAAGCGATTGCTGGCGGTGATTGGACAGATTATATCAATAGCAATGAAAGGCTTTCTAAAGTAACTGCTGAAGATGTTAAACGGGTAGCAAATACCTATTTGGTTGAGGACCAAAGCACAACAGGATATTTTATTCCTAAAGATTCTGGGGCGAATGAAAAAGCATCTAATGATCCAACTAATTATGTGAATACCGAGGATGGAAAATATTACTATCGTAGTCCGGAAGGTATGCAACATTTTGATTCGACAATAGCTATTGAAAAAAATAACCAATCTGTTGAAGAAGAAAATATTTCAACCGATGAAACTAAAGAAACTGCTTTAACATCTGAAAAATATATAAGAAAAACAGTAGCTGATATAGATGTAATTACTGTTAAAACTGGAGCTAAAGATTTTATGTCGGTTTCCGCCAGTTTCCCAATAGGAAGTTATTATGACAGCAATGAAAATGAAATGATTCCGACATTAACTGCCCAAATGCTTTCAAAGGGAACCACTAAAAATGATAAATTTCAGTTTTCACAGCAACTGGAAAAACTTGGTGTATTTCTATCGGTTTCTGAAGACAATCAATACATTAACATTAGTTTTAAATGTTTAAAAAAGGATATTGCAACGGTCGTTAATCTGCTCGCAGAAGAATTACAATTACCATTATTTGATGAAAAGGAATTTGAAACTTTAAAGCAACAAATAGAAGGAAACATGAAGCAAGGGTTATCTAACCCTGGGACAATGGGCAGTATTGCATTATATCAAGCTATGTATCCTAAAGGTCATCCTAATTATTATACAAGTATTGAAGCTTCTTTAGAATACCTTAATAAGGCAACAATTAATGAACTTGTTGATTTTCACAAGACTTATTTTGGCACAAAATTCATGCATTTGGTTGCCGTAGGTGATATTGATTCAGACGAGTTATATAAAGCGCTTGATGTTGCATTTAAAGGCTGGAACGGAGGCGTAAATGGATTGGCCAAATATGAAGAGCCAACGAAAGCAGATCCAGTAAGTAAGGTCGTTACTATTCCGCAAAAGCCTAGTGCTGAACTATTTATTGGACAATATACAGGAATTGAAAGAGCCGATGAAGATTATTTACCCTTTTATATGGGCACTAGTGTACTTGGTGGTGGATTTTCGGGTAGATTAATGCGTACGGTTAGAGATGAAGATGGGTTAACTTATAATATTTCTGCTAGACATTCTGGTCATGACAATACAGGAGGCCATTGGGTTGTAAATGCATCATTTAATCCAGCATTGTTCGCAAAAGGATTAAACTCAACTATGGCACAATTAGAGAAATGGGTAAACGAAGGTATAACCGAAAAGGAACTTGCCGATAAAAAAACAAACATCATGGGGAGTTATAAGGTAGGTCTTGCCACCAC
>JAHEMM010000168.1 GCA_024643655.1 Chitinophagaceae bacterium
TGATTGAACAACAGACTTGCAATATTTAGATACGTTTAATCATACATACACTGTTCTCCGTATTTTCATAGGGAGGATAATTATTTATAATTGTATAGCCAGCTTTTTCATACAACCTGATTGCTTTGTCCATTTTTTTACCTGTTTCTAAAATACATTCTGGATAATGAAATTCCGCAGCCCATAATTCCAGTTCGGTTAATATTTTTATGCCAATTTTTTTTCCTCTGTAAGATGGTTGTACAAACATTCTTTTTATTTCTACTTTTTGTTTGTCGTATTCTTTAAAGGCGCCGCAGCCAATAGGAATACCATCTTTATAGCAAACGATTACATGGCGGAGTTTATCAATCTTATTGAATTGTGCATAGAAAGGATGGTCGTCACCATCCAGCTGTTTTAGATAGGCATCTAATAAAGTAACGAGGATTTTAAAGTCTTCGTTGTCTGATGTCGTTCTTTCAAAAGTTGTCATATAAATTATGGTGTGGATTTAAAGATAAAAATTGCAAATCATTTTCAGTCTTTCTTTACTTTTTGTCTTTATACAAAAAGTAACCAAAAAAAAAGAATAAAATATAGCTCTGCCATTTTGCCACTCTTTGAGAAATCAGATATTGTATATGCTGATTAAATGATAAAGAATATAGTTGAGAAATTGATTTCGTGTTATTTAATTATTCATACTTAGTCCTTCAGGTTATTTTACCACCTCGCTACAATTTTAAAATTTATTAATCGGGGAGTTAGGCGATTGGGTAACAGATAAACGGAGTTGGAAAAATCTTTTACAAAGAGATAGGAGATTGTGTTTGCCCGGTCTATGATGTTGAAGACTTCGAGGCTTGCCCAAATATTGTTGAAATTTCGGAAAGGCGAATGGCTGCGACGTTTGGCTTTGTCATCATCCATAAGCAATGCACTAAAGCCAATATCGGCACGGATATACGGTGATATGGTGGCCGCATTGCGATAGCGAACAGTATTGGGAATATTATACGGCATATTACTTCCATATAATAAGTTGAGATACATTTTAAAATTTTTATTGGTAGGCAGGTAATCAGAAAAATACATACCAAAAGTAATCCGACGATCTTGTGGACGACGTAGCCATCCTACTTCAAAATTTGTACTGTCCACAACAGTTTGATCAGTGCTTTTTGCCGTGATGAATTCGCCTGCTGCATTTTTATACCGATAGTAATTGTCGCCATTAATGTTTTCTGCCGTTTTCATAATACCAAGGCTGATCCAGCTTTCAGCATCAGGAACGAGTTCGCCATGTAACCGCATTTCTATACCGGCAGCATAAGCTTTTGCATTGTTTTCTCCAAAGTATCGTATACGAACATTGTCAACATCGTATGGTACTACATCTGTCATGCTTTTATAATAGGCTTCGGTAGTCCATCGCATGGGGCGGCCACCAATGCCAATAAAATTATAATCGAAACCGGCAACACCTTGCCAGCTTTTTTGTGATTTAAGATCTTTATTGACTGTGCCATCATATCTTCTAAGCTCTCTGTAAAAGGGCGGTTGATTGTAGGCGCCTGCAGCTATACGAAAAATGATATCCCTTTTCCAATCGGGACTCCAACTTGCACCTATTCTTGGAGAAATTAAAAATTCTCCGTTGAGCGAATTATAATTAAAACGTACGCCGGCTGTTAATGTAGCTGAGCGGCTTGAATCTTTTCCTAATAAAATATTATCCTGTATGTAGCCAGAGAATTTATTAATATCTAAGTTGGTAGTAGATTTTAATACTTTACTCAGTTGTAGTAAGTTGGGCTGATAAGGAAGTGCATAGCCTGCGGAATCCTGAAACTCCCATTCATTCAATTTGTCATTGATATTGGCTTTATCATATCCAATGCCCCATTGAAAAGCATGTTTGCCCTGGTCGTAAAAGCCTTTATGAGATACATTCCAGTTTTGAATATTCAATTCATTGCGGCCCCAATTATGATATACGCCGGCACCAAGTGGATTTACAATTGATCCAAAAGTAGCAGACCGATTATCAAAATCCCGGTCGCCAAATAAGTAAGCACCAGCAATGTCCACACTTTCTTTCTCATCATTCTCAAACCTGGATACCATCCATTTTAATTTTAGTTTTCTGGATGGCTGATTGATGAGCGAAAAACCAAGCATGTTGGTTTGATACTGGTCTTTCTCTCTGCCTTCAAAGAAAATATCTACACCAATACTGGCAGTAAATAACGGAGAGAAAACAGAAGCCGATAACTGACTTGATTGAGGAAAGAGTGTGAATTTTGTTTGGGAAATATTGCTCAATAATTCTGCCGACCATTTAGGATTAAACTGATAACTAAGTAAGGCCTGAAAATCGGAAGAAGAAGGTACATAGTTTCCTTTTGTTTCCTGGCTTGATAATAAATTTCTATTGCTGCGATTACGAACACCGAGTAAATAACTGAATTTAGCATTTTTATTTACACCTTCTAATTGCACACCTTGTTCTAAAATACTTACATAAGCAGAGCCGCCAAACTTTTTTGGTTTTTTGTATTGAATATCAAGTACACTGCTCAGTTTATCTCCATACTTTGCCTGAAAGCCTCCATTGTAAAAGCTAATGCTTTTTACCATTTCAGGATTGATAAAGCTGAGACCTTCTTGTTGTCCGCTTCTTACAAGATAAGGACGAAATACTTCAAAGTCGTTTACATAAATCAGGTTCTCATCATAACTACCACCCCGAACAGAATATTGAGAGGTTAATTCATTATTGGAGCCGACAAATATTTTAATCAGACTTTCTACCCCTGTAACTGCCGATGGGAGATTGATAATCGTTTTTGGATTGGGTTTTATAAGACCGGCTTCTCTTCTGTCACGTTGATCGGTAATGATAACTTCTTGTAATGTCTTTTCGCCTCTTTCTAAACGGATGGTTACGGTTTCTTCTTCCCCTTCATTCAACAAAAAATTTCGTTGTTCAGTTTTGTGACCTGTATAGGAAAAAATCAAGGCAAATGCCTTGTCGGCTGCAACTGTAATTTTGAAATACCCGGTATCGTTGGTAAGGGTTGCTT
>JAHEMM010000090.1 GCA_024643655.1 Chitinophagaceae bacterium
GCAAATGGGTATTGATGAATGGTAACCAAACGGCAGTGCTTGCATTTAACTACCTGATGGAAGCCAGAAAAGCAAAAGGTATTGCTGAACCGAATGATATGGTGGTAACAACGATTGTGACTACACCTATGATTGATGCAATTGCAAAAGGTAACGGAGTGAATTGCTACCGGGTGCTGACAGGTTTTAAATGGATTGCTGACCTGATACGTATAAAAGAAGGAAAAGAGAATTATGTAATTGGCGGCGAAGAAAGTTTTGGGCTGATGATTGGTGACCAGATAAGGGATAAGGATGGCATAAGTGCCGTAGCATTGCTTTGTGAAATGGCGGCGTATGAAAAAGAAAAAGGAAGAAGCCTGTATGAAAAAATGATCGACCTATATGTGCAGTATGGTTTGTACAAAGAGCATTTGATTTCTATTACTAAAAAAGGAATGGACGGCCAGCAACAGATTGCTGCGATGATGGAAGCTTATCGTAACAACCCGCCGAAAACGATTAATGGCTCTGATGTGATGCAGTTATTGGATTATGAATTACAAAAAGGAACCAATCCGCAAACAGGAGAGGAGTGGCCGATTGAATTACCCAAATCGAATGT
This sequence comes from Chitinophagaceae bacterium, assembly GCA_024643655.1. Taxonomy (GTDB): domain Bacteria; phylum Bacteroidota; class Bacteroidia; order Chitinophagales; family Chitinophagaceae; genus JJ008. The sequence goes on from JAHEMM010000090.1 coordinate 605, forward strand.
GCTGCAATTTATTTTAGCTGATGGCAGCAGTATTTCTGCAAGACCGAGCGGTACGGAACCTAAGATCAAATTTTATTTTAGTGTGAATACAAAGTTGAATAGTGCTGCGGATTTTGAAAAAGTGAATGGAGCGATGGATGAAAAGATAAAGGCTATTATAGCTAGTATGAAGTTGTAATCAATTTTTTTTTATAAAGCAGTATTTTAAGGTACTGCTTTTCTATTTTTACAACGCTTATGAGACCTACAGAAGATACTTATCGTTTTCAAGGATTACGTAAAAAATTAGTTAAAGAAATTCAAGCCAAAGGAATAACGGATGAAAGAGTACTGGATGCTATCCTTGCTGTTCCCCGTCACTTTTTTCTGGAATCCGCTTTTGGAGAAAAGGCGTATGAAGACAAGGCTTTTCCAATTGGAGAAGGACAAACAATTTCACAACCATATACTGTAGCTTACCAAAGTCAGTTGCTGGAAGTAAAGCCTTTTATGAAAGTACTGGAGATCGGTACCGGCAGTGCCTATCAGGCTGTAGTGCTTGCAGAAATGGGAGTACAGGTGTTTACGATTGAACGGCAAAAAAAATTATTTGAAGCGAATAAGGAATTTGATTATTTAAAAAAATATAAGTCCATCAAGTTCTTTTATGGAGATGGCTATCTCGGTTTGCCAACATATGGTCCATTTGATAGAGTAATTATTACCGCCGCCGCTCCGGAAATTCCTCAGAAACTTATTGAACAATTAAAGCCCGGTGGTATGATGGTGATTCCGCTTGGTGCTGGCGACTTACAACAAATGATGCGCATTACAAAACTGGAAAACGGCTCGTTGAAGGAAGAAGTGTTTGATTATTTTTCTTTTGTACCGATGTTAGATGGGAAGAGATAGCCTCCCCAAACCCCTCCGTAGGAGGGGCTTTTAATACTCCGTTATTATTTACCTTACTATTGAATTCAAATCATGAATATTGCATCAATTAAATGAGTATTACATTATTTGGGCTGTGCGTAGGATTCTCCCCCTACGGGGGCAACCGAGTTTACGAAGGTTGCGAACATCGTTCAGAGGGGGCTGAACTGCTCAAGCAATTCAATCCTCTTCTCAATCGGCGGATGCGTAGCAAACATATTGTCCCAGGATGCTTTGTGACTAGATGGTTTAGGGTTGCCAATAAATAACTGAGCGACATCACGGCTTTCTACTGCTTCAATATATGGATCTTCAGCAATTTTTCGCAGTGCATTGGCAAGTGCATGGGGTCTCTTAGTTATATCTGCTGCGCCAGCATCAGCAAGGTATTCTCTTTTTCTGCTGATGCCGAATCGTAATAATATTGAAAGGAAATATGCAATTGCTGTGATTACGATTGCTACTAAAATAATAACACCTGAACCTTTACTATCCTTACTTTTTTTACCAGAACCGGCAAAGCGAAGACTTCTGAATGCCATTTCTGCCAGGAAGGCAAAAATGCCAACGAAGATGATGGAGATAATTAAAAGCCGTACATCTCTGTTTTTAATATGCGAAAGTTCATGTGCAATTACACCTTCCAGTTCTTCATCATTTAATTTATTGATGAGCCCTTTTGAAAGCGAAATTGTATAATTTCTTTCGCTGATACCACTTGCAAATGCATTAAGCGATTCGTCATCGATAATATTCAACTTTGGCATTTTCATACCTTGAGAAATACAAAGATTCTCCAGTAGATTATAAACCCGTTTATTTTCTTTTCGTTCCAATGGTTTGCTTTTGGTTGCCATTCGAATAAAAAAAGAATGGCCCGACCAGGCAATAAAAAACCAGATACCAACAACTATCAATACAATAGGGGTTACCTGTAGAAATAATATATTAGGATCTTCACCGGTTTTTTCTTTTGCAAAAAACAAAATGAGATAAACCATTCCCAGTAGCAATACCGGAAATGCTGTCAATAATAAAATTGAATTGAAATTATTTTTGCGAATTTGTTTATCTAAACCAATGTACTCCATGATTATTAACTCTTCCTGCTTAGGGGCAGGCAGGCTTTATAGGCTGGGGGTTAAAATTGAATCTTTGGTGGTTCTTCCATTTGTTTTCTGGAATCTTCACCAAGATCAAACATAACTTCTCTTTTGAAACCAAAGTTTCTGGCAATCATATTTCCAGGGAATGACTCTACGGCATTGTTGTATTCTGTAGTTGCACCATTGAAAAAACGTCTGGATGCAGCCAATTTATTTTCAATATCACTCAATTCTTCCTGCAATTGTAGAAAATTTTGATTGGCTTTTAAATCAGGATAAGCTTCTATCTGTACTTTTAATCCATTTAAAGCTGTTGATAATTGTTGTTCAGCAGCAATCTTGCCATCAATAGTTGTTGCAGACATTGCAGCGGTTCTGGCTTCTGTTACACGAATTAGCAAGTCTTTCTCATGTCCGGCATAACCTTTTACTGTTTCTACCAATTGTGGAACAAGGTCATGTCGTTGTCTAAGCTGCACATCAATATCTGCAAATGCATTCTGACGTCGGTTTCGTAAGCGAACTAGTCCGTTATAAAGACTGATAACCCAAAAAACGATAAGTAAGATGACACCGATTACAATAAAAACTGGCATAAGTTTATTTTTTAGTTCTAAAAATGAATATTGAAGTTAGTGAAAGAACAGGAAAAAATATACGAATTATAGGAATGTTTCTTTTATAGAAATTAACCCTCAGGTTGAGGTTCTTCTTTGTCAAAAAGAGAAAGCAGATGTTCAATTAAATCATCTGCATGACCTGCAAGAAGATTAGACGCATAGTTTTTTATTAAATTAGGTACAATTGTAGTAATAAGAAATCCGCCGTCATCTCCCTGAAGTTTGTGGCTTAGTTTGTCAATTAATAAATTCAATCCTGTTTGTATTACTGGATTATCTGTATTACGTAATGCTATTTTTTTCAAAAACTCCAAAGCATTAAATGCTGGTTCCAGATCTTCTTTAATTTCATCGATCTCAAATTTTACCAATTCTTTTTGAACTTGAAAAAGCATTTCAAGTTTTTGCTTTTCTATCAAGAGCTCATCATATGAGTTGATTTTTTTACTCATATATTTTTGAAACTATTTTATTTCTAAAAAATGGAAGGATTGATTTTCCTTTTAATAAAACTATAATTAATAAAAGTATGATGTAAAATCCAGCTATCACTACAAATCCAAGAGCCCGGGAATGCAAAATGTCACCTAACCACCAAGCAGCGGCAACACTTGTAAATAGTAAAGCAAAAGTAAAAAGGGTAGCGGCTATAATTGAGTAAATCAGAGTAGCAGAAATATTTGCTGTTTTGCGGATAGCATTTATTTTAGCAAGCTTATAAGCTGTTTCACCCAGTTCTGTACTGTGGGTTACGAATTCTTCTAGTTTTGATTTGATAGTTTCTTCTGCCATTTTACCAAAGTAAATAGGGATTTAATTAGCATTGCTTGGGTCCCATAGTCAAATCCGAAAGGCTTGTTATCGGTTTTGTTTTCTGTTTCTTATCAACCAATAAATTTTATTGGTTGAGCAATACTATTTAAATCCCTTTAAATATTTTTTAGCTTAAAGTTTCTTTCATCGCCTCAGCTTTATTCTTGAGGTCTGACTTTGAAAATTTATCTTTTCCTTTTTCAAATAAATGCGTCATCTCATCGCTCCACTTGCTGGCAGTCTTTTTAAGTTTCTTGCGCATATCTTTTCCTTTTTCCGGGGCTAATAACATCCCAATGGCTACTCCGGCAGTTATAGCACCTAAAATACCTAAAGCAAGTTTTGAATTCTTTGTCATAAAATGTTTTTTAATTGGTGAATAAATTGGTTTTCTAAGTACACTTCCTAACATTTTGTAACATGTTCTATAAAAGTGGGTACATATGTAATATAAGGAAAAAAAGAATGCAAACCAAAAGAGATTTTGAATAATTATATAAATAATAAAAAGTACTGAAATTTCATAGGTCAAATTTTCCAAATTTGTTTCAATCAACTTTAATATCTTGCCTCATTATATTATAATTTATGAGAATTGTTCCTTTTATAATAACAACTGTTGTCACAACTGCATTGGTTTTTGCCTTAAATAAGCAATGGGGTACAATACCACCAATGGGAAAATTTCTGCACCCACAATATGGATTTTGGCAAAATGCAGAACCCTCTTCTCAAAGTTTTGACGCTAATTTGATTTTTGCAGATATAAAAGGCAAAGCGGATGTATATTTTGATGATCGGTTAGTGCCGCATGTATTTGCAGAAAATGATGAGGATTTATATTTTATACAAGGGTATCTGCATGCAAAATTCCGTTTGTTTCAAATGGATCTGCAAACAAAAGCCGCAGAAGGAAGAGCCAGTGAAATTGCCGGGCCCAAAGCAATTAATTATGATAGAGAACAAAGAAGATTGGGAATGAAGTATGCAGCAGAAAATGCAATGAAAGAGATCGATAAAGACCCTGCAAGTAAGCTCCTTTTTGATGCGTACACAAAAGGTGTCAACGCTTATATTGGAACACTCAAAGAAAGTAACCTGCCATTAGAATATAAACTGCTCAACTTTAAACCAGAAAAGTGGACAAATCTTAGAACAGCTTTGTTATTAAAGATGATGGCTAAGATGTTATCATCTGGTACTGAAAGTGATCTGGCTTATACGAATGCAAAGTCGGTTTTTATTCCTGATGAGTTAAAAAAAATGTATCCACAGGTACCGGATTCATTAATGCCGATCATCCCAAAAGGTACTGCATTTGAAAAGCCAGGCATTATGCCGATTGCACCTCTTTCTGCAGATTCTATTTATATAAATAATAATGAAATCGTAACAGCCAAAGAAATTTCAAAACCTGATATTAATAACGGAAGCAATAACTGGGTAGTAGCAGGAAGCAAAACACAAAGCGGCGCTCCTATTTTAAGTAACGATCCTCATCTTGAGTTGTCATTACCATCTATCTGGTATGAAATGCAATTACAAACACCAACAAGCAATACTTATGGAGTTTCTTTACCCGGAAGTCCATTTGTAATTATTGGTTTTAATGATAGTATTGCCTGGGGTGTTACAAATTCCCAAAGAGATGTAAAAGATTATTATCAAATTAAATTTAGAGACGATAAAACGAAAGAAGAGTATTGGTTTGATAGTGCCTGGAAAAAATCGGAGTTAAGAATTGAAACTATAAATGTGAAAGGTGGGTCTACTGTTTTCGATACTGTAGCGTATACTGTTTTTGGCCCTGTTATGTTCGATAAAAGTTTTTCAGATACATTGAAAGGAGGAAGAAGTCTTGCTGTTCGCTGGACAGCACATGATCCCAGCAATGAAGGGATGACTTTTTACAAATTGAACCGGGCAAAAAATTATGATGATTATACTGAAGCGATAAAAACATTTGAAAGTCCGGGGCAAAATTTTGTTTTTGCATCCAAAGCTGGCGATATTGCTATTTGGCAGCAGGGAAAATTTCCTGCAAGATGGGACAGACAGGGTTTATTTGTAATGCCTGGAGAAGATAGTAGTTATATGTGGCAAGGATTTATTCCTCAAGTAGAAAACCCTCATAGCAAAAATCCTGAAAGAGGTTATCTGCAAAGTGCCAATCAGCGTCCGGTTGATTCAACTTATCCTTATTTTATTCCAGGAAGTTATATCACTGAAAGAGGCGTTACTATAGAGAAATATCTGAGCGGTATGAATAATATAACTCCGGCTGATATGATGAAATTGCAGAACAATTATTTTAATACGCTGGCGGAAGATGCAAAACCCATCTTGTTGCAATTTTTAAGAGAGGCTGATTTGAATGCAGCAGAAAAAAAGTACCTCGATATTTTCAAGAGTTGGGATTTAATGGCCACTCCTGATTCAAAAGGACAAACGGTTTATCAATGTTGGTATGATCAACTTGAAATTGGTATCTGGAAGGATGATCTATCAAAAACAAAACCAATGTCTCCATGGCCAAATGAAGAAACGACAATGGAATGGCTAAAAAGAGATACTGCTTTTAAATTTATTGATGATATTAATACACCACAAATTGAAACATTATACGATATAGTTACGACTGCATTGAAAAATGCATCAGCTGAACTCGCAAAAAAAGAGTCGGAAGGCAAATTGGAATGGACTAAATTTAAGAATCCAACAGTTTATCATTTATTAAAAGATGCTTTACCGGCATTTGCAAGAAAAGGACTAAATATTGGCGGAAATAATAATATTATTAATGCGGTAACGCATAGTCATGGTCCAAGTTGGAGAATGGTTGTGCAGCTAAGTTCACCAACGGAAGCGTACGGTGTTTATCCGGGTGGGCAAAGTGGTAATCCCGGTAGCAAGTACTACGATGATTATATTGATAAATGGGTAGAAGGAAAGTATAATAAACTTTGGTTCATGAGAGATGGCGACAGAATGGATAAAAATATTAAATGGACGATGAAATTTAATAAAGGATAGATTTATATGTTGAAAAAGGCTGTTTACAAAAAGCAGCTTAATCAACTTATTAACTATTTAACCGATTAACTAATACGTATGAAATTTTTAGTTGCAACAATTCTCACAGCTATATTGGCTTTTATTACTGGGTTATTATCTTTTTCTCCTTGGTGGGGATTTGCTATTACTTCTTTAATAGTAGCTGTATTGGTTCATCAAAAAGCGGGTAAAGCATTCCTTGCTGGTTTTACAGGTGTATTTCTATTATGGGCAGGTCTTGCATGGTGGATAGATATGAATAACAATGGTGTTTTGTCTGTAAAGATTGCAAACGTATTACCGCTGGGTGGCAATACAATATATTTAATAATAGTTACTGGAGTCGTTGGCGGCTTGGTGGCTGGTATGGCTGCAATGTGTGGCAGTTTTCTTCGTAGTACAAAATCGAGAAGTTAAAACTTTTCCAAACGTTTTTGTGTATATCAATCTGGAAACCGATAGATTGTATCTTGCGGTTTCAATATAAATATGAGGCAATTTTTCATTCTTTCTTTTTTCCTTTTTGTTTCACTGCATTCAATCTCCCAAAAGATCAAAGGTGTAATTACTGATGATAATGGTAAGATTCTGCCTTATGCTTCTGTATTTGTAAAAGGGACAACGAAAGGGACTACTTCCAACAGTGAAGGAAAATATTCGATCAAGTTGGAAAACGGTAACCATATTCTTGTTTGCCAGTATGTAGGATATAAAAAAGAAGAAGTTGCTATTTCTATCAATAATGATGATAAGGAAATCAATTTTATTTTAAAAGTTCAGGAAACTGTTTTGGGAGAAGTTATATTAAAGAATGGAGAAGACCCGGCTTACAATATTATACGAAATGCAATAAAGAAACGGCCTTATTATCTTGATCAGCCAAAGGAGTTTGAATGCATGGTTTATACCAAAGGTCAATTGCGGTTAAGAAATTTTCCTGATAAATTTTTGGGAAGAAAAATTGATTTTGAAGATGGCGATACCAGTAAGCAAAAAGTCTTGTATTTGTCTGAAACGATTTCAAAATATGCAGCCAGTAAACCGGATAAAGTTAAAGTAGAAGTTGTTTCTTCAAAAGTTAGCGGACAAAGTGATGGATACGGACTTAGTGCTCCTCAATTCTTTTCTTTTTACGAGAATAATGTAATGATTGGAGATAATTTGAATCCAAGAGGTTTCATTTCTCCGATTGCTGAAAATGCACTTAATTTTTACAAGTATAAGCTAGAAGGTTCTTTTTTTGAGGATAATAACCTGATCAACCGAATAAAAGTAATTCCTAAAAGAAAGTATGAACCTCTTTTCAGCGGGTATATTTATATAGTCGATGATGACTGGCGGATTCATTCTGTGCAATTGCTGCTTACCAAACTATCACAAATGGAGTTGATAGATTCTTTGCAGATAGAGCAATTGTATCGGCCAATAAATAAGACTGAATGGTTTATCAGTAGCCAGGTTATTTACCCGACGATCAAAGTATTTGGATTTGATACATACGGAAGTTTTGTAAATATTTATACAGATCTGAATATTGACCCTGTATTCACAAAAAAATCTTTTAATAATACAATTCTGAAATATACTGACAGCGCCAATAAAAGAACCAATACCTATTGGGAAAAAGAAAGACCCATCCCATTAAAAGAGGATGAATTGAAAGATTATAAGAAGAAAGATAGTTTGGAGTTGTTGCGAAAGGATCCGCATTATCTTGATTCATTGGAAAGAAGAAGGAATAAAATTACTATTGGTGGTTTGTTGTTACTTGGTCAATCATTTACTAAAGAAAGTAAACGTGTATCAGTGAGCATAGATCCTTTAATTGAGCAGGTAAGTTTTAATCCGGCCGAAGGTTTGGTTGTTCAATCTGGATTTTCATGGTCAAAAAAATTAGATACTACAACTTCCGGACGAAAGCGAATTACAGTCACTCCGGTTCTTCGGTATGGTTTTTTGAATAAACATCTGAATCCACATATTACATTTAATTATTTATATGGAAAAAAGTATGCAAGTGTTATACGTTTATCTGGAGGAAAGAGGGTCTTTCAATTTAATAATAACAGTCCGATTGGCGAACAGGGAAACACCATCAGTAGTTTGTTAAGCGAAGAGAATCGTATAAAAAGTTATGAAGCAATTTATTTAAGAGGTAGTTACCGAAAAAATATTGGTGATGGTATTTCTTTTGTTACCGGATTTCAATACCAGGATAGAATGCCGTTAGATAACAGAACGGATTATACCTGGAGAAATAAAGAAAACAAGGAGTATACTCCAAATTTTCCGTTTGAAATTTCCCTGGAAAATATCAAACGGCATCAATCATTTGTTGGATTAATAGGAATTAATTGGCAGCCGGGAGTAAAATATATTGAATTCCCGGACAGGAAAATAAGTATCGGTTCAAAGTATCCTGTTTTTTCATTTCAATTAATTCATGGGTTTGAAGATTTGTTCGGTAGTGACGCTAACTTTAGTAAATGGAAATTGAATATAAAAGATGATATTAATTTTCGGTTGAAAGGTGTGCTGAATTACAGAATTGGTGTTGGTGGATTTATAAATAACAACAAAGTGGAGTTGCCGGATTACAATCATTTTAATGGAAATATTTCAACGTTTGCAACGGAGTATCTTAATAGTTTTCAATTATTGCCTATTTATCAATATAGCAATACTGCCAAATTCTATGGGTTAACGCATGTAGAATATAATTTAAAAGGGTTTCTGACCAATAAGATTCCCGGTATCCGTAAATTAAATTTATACCTTGTTACAGGTGCCAACGCTTTTTATCTGAACAAATCAGATAATTATTATGAGCTATTTGCAGGTTTAGATAATATCTTTAAACAAGTACGGGTTGACTTTGTACAGTCATATCTTAACGGAAAAAAATGGCAGAATGGTATTCGGATTGGTCTAACAAGATTTAGACGAAATAGGGGGGACGATTGGCCATAAGAACTCTTTTCTCTTCTATTGAATTTCTATCAATCCTTATCTTTGCCCTGCTTTACAAATTTTACCCAACCTGCAATTGGGTTTCGCCTGTGGCGGAATAAAATTTAAAACAATGGCACAACTACACAACCGAATTTCAAGAAAGGAGTTGAAGGAGAAAATTCTTAACGACCACACTCCACGAATTACAATTTCATTTTATTGTTATTTCAGAATTGAAGAACCTGATTTATTCCGGAATCAACTCTACAAAGAGTTAAAGGCATTAGATGTACTGGGACGAATATATCTTGCGCATGAAGGAATAAATGCACAAATTAGTGTGCCTGAGCATGCCTATGAAATGCTGCGTTCCTATCTCTATTCTCATGAACCTTTAAATGGCATACGACTAAATATTGCGGTGGATGATGACGGCAAAAGTTTTTATGTATTAGATGTTAAAGTAAGAAACAAAATTGTTGCTGATGGAATAAAGGATCCTGAATTTGATATGGCCAACAGAGGCCGTTATGTAAATGCAGAAGAATTCAATAGATTAACCAATGAGCCCGATACGGTTGTGATTGATATGCGGAATCATTACGAATATGAAGTTGGTCATTTTGAGAAAGCAATTGAAGTGCCAAGCGATACTTTCCGGGAGCAATTGCCCATGGCAGTAGATATGATGAAGGATGATAAGGAAAAGAATATTATAATGTATTGTACCGGCGGCATCCGATGCGAAAAAGCATCAGCTTTTATGAAACACCAGGGGTTTAAAAATGTATTTCATTTAGAAGGCGGAATCATCAATTATGTTAATCAAGTCAAAGAAAAAGGGATAGCGAATAAATTTCATGGGAAGAATTTTGTTTTTGACCAGCGATTGGGAGAAAGAATAACTGAGGAAGTAATTGCAAATTGCCATCAATGCGGTAAGCCAGCAGATACACATGTAAATTGTATAAATGATGCTTGCCATCTTTTATTTATACAATGTGAGGAATGTAAAGCAAAAATGGAAAGTACTTGTAGTAATGAATGTCTTGCCTTCATTCATTTGCCAGAAGACCAACAAAAAAAATTACGTTCAGGAATTGATAAGGGAAGAAATGTTTTTAATAAAGCAAAAATAAGATTGGAAGAAATAAATAAAATTAAGGACTGATCCATTTTAAACAAACAGGTTTGCCAATATTTATTCTATTGCCTGTATCTGTAAGTAAACCCGATTCGATATCTCTTTTAAAGATGACAACCTCATCGCTATTCTGATTGCCAACTAATAAAAATCTTCCGGAAGGATCGAAATTGAAATTCCTTGGAGTTTTTCCTAATGTAG
>JAHEMM010000091.1 GCA_024643655.1 Chitinophagaceae bacterium
TTTTTTATCCATACAATGTTGTGGGCCATTCTTCCATGGGCCCTGGTCATGTATGCCGCTTTATGGATAAAGATTCGAAATGGAGTAAAGAAAATAAAGGTGACTTATAATGAATGGTTTACTATTTCAGGTAGTTTACTCACTTTGTTAGTTTTTTCCTTTTCTTCTTTTCAACTTCCGCATTATGCAAATATTATTTTTCCATTATTAGCCATTATTATTGCTCATTTTATATGGCAACAGACCGAGTCAGGCAAAAGGATATTCAATATTATTCAGGACATACTAAGTGTGCTATTAGTTCTACTGGTTATTTTGTTGGCGTTGTTTTATAAACCCGCCATTAGTATAATATTAATCATTGGATTGGTTTTACTGTTAGCTCTTGCAGGTTTTCTTGGTTTATTCAAAAAGGGCAATCTTTTTTCTTCCTATTTACGTTCTGGCTTTACCATGTTATTTATTGCCGTATTTCTCAATTTTTCTTTTTATCCGGATCTATTACAATACCAGTCGGGAAATATAGCTGCTGATTATATTAATAAAAATCATCCGAATGAATCAGTAGCAAGGGTAAGCCCCTACATTCCATCAGGCGAATTTTATCTGCATGAACATACTTATGCAACAACGATAGAAAACATTAGTAACGGATCGTTTACCAAGTCCAAACTAATTTTAGCTACACAAGAAGACGTTCAAAAAATGGAAGAAGAAAAAATAAAATTTGAACTACTACAATCGTTTGATGAATTTCACATAACAATGTTGAACATCAAATTTCTTAATCCAAAAACCAGAAGTAGTGAATTAAGTAAGACACATTTGCTGCGCCTTTACTAATTTCTATATTAAAGTATTTCTTGTAAATATTTGTTTAACCTTTCAGTTACAGTAAATGGTGCTATGCCTGTAATACATGGTCTTGTAATGCAAGTGGTTTTGCGATGGTTGGAAGCACTTACACAAGGAGAACAGGGAAGTGCCATATATATGGCTTCAGCATTTCCACCCAAAGGAAGATATAATGCGGGAGTTTCCGGTCCAAACAAAACAAATACTTTCAGATCTGTAACTGATGCAAAATGTGCAGGACCAGAATCGTTGGTTAACATACAAGTACTTGTAGCATATAACGGCACTAATTCATCAAAAGAAAAAAAGCCTGAAGAGTTAATACATTTTTTGCTGCCTATACTATCTGTTACTTCCTGCACATATTCTTTTTCTGCAGGAGCCCCGGTCATTAAAATAATGATATTTGTATACGAGTTCAAAAGCTGTTTTCCTACTTCTGCAAAATTCTCCTGTGGCCACCTTCGTTGCGGCAACATGTCGGATGCATTTACATTTAACAAGATGATCTTTTCGTCATTAAACTCAGGATATAGTTGCTTAATCCTGGCCTTTATATTATCCAAATCATTTTGTGGTATAAATGCTTTAGCCAGCTGAAGCTCCTGCGACGTTACGGGAATAGTTGCGTAAGCATTTTCAAATAGTCCTAAGCTTTTATTCACCAACGAAATAAAATTAATACCAACATGTACATGCGGGTTATAACGAACTGCTTTATTCACCAAATTACCTCTGTAAAGACCCTCATCATGCAGATTCGTAAATCCTACTCTAGCTCTTGCCCCACTAAAAAATGATAATAATGCTGTAAACCGGGAAAATAATTCCAGGTCAATTACCGTAGAAATTTTCTTTCTTCTTGCCCAGGCCATAAACCGGAAAACATCTTTAATTAATGAAAAGAAATTATCAGCATTCATTTTAAAAACATTTTCTTCATCAATTGTTTTTAAAATTTCAAGGCTTTTATAATTCTTTTTAAAGATGATAAAGAAAAGGTTTGCATCGCCCTCTTTTCTTAATTTTCGCATCGCCGGATCTGCAATTACAGCACTTCCCATTTCGGACAATTCAATAAACAACGTATTACGAACATCAGGCTTTTTCTTTTTTCCTGAACGAAAAGCATCTGATAGCCAGCTTACCGGGCTTAGCAAAAAGCAAACCGGTATACCTACCCACCTGTCAATAAAACGCATTGTACTGATCTTCATCCTTAATATATTATCTGGAAATGGTAAAAGTAAGAAATTGATACTTATTCTCTTTATTGGTATGTTGTATGTATCAGCCGTTCGTTCTATTTTTGAATAAAAGCAATCGTGTTGAAATCAGCCAATAAGAAAGTTGTCATAATCGGGCCGGAGAGTACCGGCAAGAGCACATTATGTACTCAGCTATCGGCTCATTTTGATACAATTTGGTGTCCTGAATATGCAAGAGAATATTTGCTGGCGCATGGAACAACTTATTCGTATAACGATCTGTTGACAATAGCAAAAGGACAGCTAAAACTGGAAGAACAATTTATTGCAATGCTTAAAAATCAAAAGCCTTTGTTCATTGATACCGATATGTATGTACTGAAAGTTTGGTGTGAGTTTGTTTTTGGTAAATGTCATCGCTTTATTCTTAATCAGATCATTGAAAGAAAATATGACCTGTATTTACTTTGTAATACCGATCTGCCATGGGTGAAAGATGAGTTAAGAGAATACCCCGATATTGAAAAAAGACAAACTTTATTTAAAACTTATAAGGATATACTCATTAATCAATCGGTTCCCTGGGTGGAAATTAGCGGAAAGGCTGATGAGCGATTGATAAAAGCAATATCGGCCGTTGAAAAATATCTATAATTATTAAGGTGAGGTTGTGCCAATAATTTTTTGAATATCAGGATCAGTTTGCAAATTATTCATTTGCTGCAGTATTGTTTTGGACCGTTTGATAATAAATGTAGATGCAGGTTTTACTTTGTATCGTTTCGGGCTTGGTAAACAAGCTGCAATCATAGCCGCTTCTTGTTTTGTTAAATTCCTGGCGGGTTTATCAAAATAAATATTCGCAGCCATTTCTATTCCGAAGATACCATCGCCCATTTCAATTATATTCAGGTATACATCGAGAATTCTTTTCTTCCCCCATACCAATTCAATCATAAATGTAAAATAGGTTTCCAATCCTTTTCTTAGCCAGCTACGACCCTGCCACAAAAAAACATTTTTTGCAACCTGCTGACTAATTGTACTACCACCTCTTATTCTACCTGGTTTTTTTTCATTATACTTCATTGCTTTTTTGATACTCTTCCAGTCAAACCCACTGTGATCAGGAAAGAGCTGGTCTTCAGAGGCTATTACTGCAAGTTTTGCATTCGGCGAAATAGAAGATCGGCTTACATAATCCCGCTTTAATCCATGACCGCTTACCCAACTAACTAACTGTGTAATTGTAACCGGAGGATTTACCCATTTCAATAACAGAATATAAAAGAATTGAAAAATAAAAATCCAGATGAAAATACGTTTGGTCCATTTCCAAAGTCTTCCAGCAATAGTTGTATTTTTTTTACCCGATTCGTTTGCCATATACAATTAACCCCCAAATTAATGCAATACCAAATATGATCAAGATTACTCCGTTTATCCGATTAAGAATATGAATATTATGCGGTGTAAGTCTGTTTCTTATTTTTCCTGCTAACATAACTTTTAATGTGTCAGCACTAAGCATAAAAAGTAAACATGTGGCAAAGATGACGATTCGTTCATTAATAGTATGCGTAATTACTGCGGTAGAAGTAGTAATCCAGAAAATAAAAACACCCGGGTTCAGGGTGTTCATAACAAAACCCGACAAGGAGATTTTTGCGAAATCTCTTTTACGAAATTTAAATACTTGTTTTCCCTCCTCATTTACCTTTACTTTTTTAAAAAAGATAAAATAAATTCCAAGTGTTACTAAAAAAATACATCCGGCTATTCCGGCTTCCGTTTTATATGTTTTTAGACTTTCGAAAAGCTGAGTAAAAACATTGCTAATTAATAGCAACGCAATATCACTAAAGAAAACACCAATTACAAAAGCAAAACCACCCCTGTGGCCATTATTTAAACTTTGTTTAATGATGGAGAATAAAACCGGTCCAACTGCAATACTCAACAGTAAACCAAATCCGAGGCCTTTTAAAACGGCTTCAATCATAATGACAAAGTACAAAATTCTTTTGTACTTCTTTTAAATGTGTTGTTCAATCTATATTTTTCCTTCTTTCAAATAGTTTGCCCAATCTTCCAACATTTTCCCTTTCATCACTCTTGGAAATTTATGCTGGCTACCCATTTTTCCTTTCATTGCCATAAAATTCATAAACTTTTCTTCTGACAATACTTCGATAAAAACTTCTTTCAATGCACTATCCCTTTCTGTAGCATAATCATCATTGAGCATTCTCAGGTTTTCATCTATCCTCTTTCTGATCTTTTCTTTATCAACGCTGTCATCTGTTGCTATATACCATCGATGTGCAAAAAAAGATTCATGTGGTATTCCTGCAACAGTAAATTCCGGAATACTAACATTGAACTCTTCACTCACTAATTCAATCGCTTTATTCATATTTTCAACACTCAGATGCTCTCCGGTAAGACTTAAAAAATGTTTGGTTCTGCCGGTGATCACTACCTCACATTTCTCAAGATCAACAAACTTGAGAGTATCGCCTAACAAATACCTCCACGAGCCAGCATTAGTACTCATTAACAAGGCATATTCTTTTCCTTCTTCTACTTCATGGATCATCTTTGCTTCAGGATTTTCTACAATATTCCCATCTGCATCAAAATTTTTATCATTGAACGGTACAAACTCAAAGAAAATATTATTATTTAAAATTAGCTGCATGCCTTTTGCATTCTCTCTTGTTTTATACCCTACAAACCCTTCGCTGGATAAATAATTTTCTACATATACTATTGGTTTGCCCAAAAGTTTTTCAAATCCTTTCTTATACGGTTCGAATGCCACACCACCGTGAACAAAAAAACTAAAGTTGGGCCATATCTCATGTATGTTCTTCACTTTATAATGTTCAATCACCATTTCCATACACATCTGGCACCAGGCCGGTACACCTACGATGTAACCAATATCCCACTCTTTGGCATGTTCAACAATTTCATTTAGTTTTTGATTCCAATCTTCGATGGCGGCTATACGTCCACCCGGCTTGTAAAATGTTTGAAACCATAAAGGTCTTTTACGGGCAAGAATACCACTAAGATCACCAGCATACCAACCCGCTTTTCCTTTTTTAAGATCCGTAGCGCCTCCTAACATTAAAAAGCCTTTTGTCATGGCTCTTTTGTTGGCATCATCATATCTAATTAAACTCAGCAGTTGCCGTAAATAATTTACAGTATTACTTCGCAATAAATCTCTTGTTACAGGAATGTATTTACTAGCTGCGTCAGAAGTGCCGGAACTAAGTGCATAATATTTTATTTTTCCTGGCCAGGCAACGTCAGGTACACCTTCTAATGTTTTCTT
This sequence comes from Chitinophagaceae bacterium, assembly GCA_024643655.1. GTDB lineage: Bacteria > Bacteroidota > Bacteroidia > Chitinophagales > Chitinophagaceae > JJ008. The sequence goes on from JAHEMM010000091.1 coordinate 5,410, forward strand.
CCACCACTCTTCATATATTTTATTATAATCATGTACAGGTACCAGCTCTTGAAACTTCTTTCCCGGATGTTTACTTAATAAGGCATCATCAAAACGATAATGCTGACCAAATTCAGTAAACCTTGCTTTCTTCAACAGTTTTTTTAATACTTTTATTTGTTGACGGCGTGGATCATTTGGCGGAATACGCAATGCAGCAGCAATTGCTCTAGGTAGTTTTATTTCAATAATATTCGCCATGTAGTTCTTCTGAGGTTTGGTTTAAAGTTACGTAATGTATCTTTTGAATAGATTACGAAAATAATAGTGTTTAATATCATCCGCCTAAATAGCGATACATTTTCTTGATCATTTTTAATTCTTTCATAGGGTCATAATCCCGTGCATACCAATAATCCATCATTTGCAAACTTTCTTTTGGCAATTGCTGAATAGAAGATGATGGTATTCCGTTACATTGAATAACAGCAATTGGTAAAGAAGGGAGGTTCGCATCCTGAACCGCATATCCTATCCAAGTTTTTCTTGTAAACAAGACAGAAAAACAATTTGCATAAAAATGCAGCGGCTTTTTTACAAAAAATAAATGTATAGGAAAAGTTATTAAAGAAACAATTGCTACTACAATATCAATCAGTCTTTTTATTCTTTTATTATATGGATCTGCTAGTTTAAATCCATTTTCTTTTGAAAGTGTTTCGCCAGAACTGTCTTTTGAATTACTTCCAACAATACTGTTTGTTCCATTAGCATGCACTTTTACATTAATAAAAGATGGAAGTTCCTGCATGGTATCAATAATTTGAGCATAGGAGAGAGTTCCCTGACAAAAAACAATTTCTTTAAAAGGGAGTAACGTAGAAAGTGTTTTTATTTTTTTATAGAATCCTATGGTTTCATGATCAGTTTCAGCTACTGCTATTCTCCCTAAAATACGCTGACGTACACCAGCTTCGTTTAATAGCTGAACTGTGGCATTGTACTCATCTAAAGAACCAACGATAACAGTTTGTGTCTGTTCGCCTTTATCTTTATTACTATTTAATACTTTTAATCGAATTAGCATCCATCGCAATAATCCAATGAACACAAAAGCAAGTACCGATCCAAACAAAAGAATCCCTCTTGAGAAGCGGTACTGTTCGGGAAGCATAGCATAGGCCGCCAATAAAACAACTGTAGCAACAATGGTAGATGTAAAAAGCTCAGTTCGTTTATACCATCGATCATACAAACCTGCATAATATGCAGTAATCAGATAAAAAACAGTATATGCTGGAAATGCAATCCATAATATTTTATTGTCATATTTTATCTCTGTCATTACATAATCATTCCATATATTTTTCATCAACCAGAATGAAAGTAATATTAACCCTGCATCAATAATAGGTAATCCGTTTTTGCGTATAAAACTACTTATTGCTGATAAACCTGCCCGGAACCAAATAGCCACATGAATTAAAAAATTAAATATTCCTGCTTTACTTCCTCCATAATGTTTACGTACAAAAATGCTCATTGCATTATAAAACATACGTACATAATTCATACTCCCTTTTCTGGTACTTTCTCCTTTAAAATGAATGATGCTGCTTTCTGCAAAATAGTAATTCTTAAACCCAGCCTTTTGAATGCGATAACTCAGGTCTACATCTTCTCCATACATAAAGAATGTTTCGTCGAAACTTCCAACTTTTTCAAGCACTTCTTTCCTGATCATCATATAAGCACCAGCTAACACATCCACTTCATTGTTTTCATTTTCACTAAGATTACCAAGGTGGTATCTTGAAAAAACTTTAGAAGCAGGAAACAAATTGGCTAATCCAAATAATTTATAGAGTGATGTAGCGGGTGAAGGAAACGACCGTTTTGATTCTCTTAAAAAGCGGCCACTTCCATCTAACATTTTAATTCCTAACGCCCCTACAGCTGAATGCTCTTCTAAAAAAGAAATACATTTAACAAAACAATCTTCCGGCACAATGGTATCCGGGTTTAAGAAGAGAATGTATTTGCCACTTGCTTTGGCCAATCCTTGATTACAACCTTTTGCAAATCCAGTGTTTTCTTTATTTTCAATAAATAATACAGAAGGAAAATTAGGGGTCAGGTAAGCTAAGCTATTATCAGACGAATTATTATCTACAACAATAATTTCGGCAGTCATTCCACCGATTGCTTTTTCTACAGAACAAAGACATTGCTCCAGAAAGAGTTTGACATTATAATTAACTATGATAATTGAAAGCTCCATAGAATCATTCCAGAACTAAGTGGTTATTGATTTTTTCAAAAATAACAGTTCTCTTACAGGTATGGTAATTTACTTATTAGCTATAGCAACTGAATCTGCGTTTGTTATCTTTGCACATGCTTAAAACAACGTTGATAGCGGCGGCAGAAGCCGGGGCGGCAGAAATTCTGCGATTCTTCAATAAGGAATTTACAATTAGTAATAAAGAAGGCGTTAATAATCTTGTAACAGAAGCTGATCATGCAGCTGAAAAAGCAATTATCGCTGTTATAAAAAACACCTATCCTGATCATCAGATTTTGGCTGAAGAAAGTGGTGAAATGAAACAGTCTTCTTCTTACAAATGGATCATCGACCCAATAGACGGCACGGTAAATTTTGCACATGGTATTCCATTAAATTGTGTATCTATTGGTATTGAACATGAAGGAGAAATTGTAATGGCAGCAGTTTTTAATCCACACCTGAATGAGTTTTACTTTGCAGAAAAAGGGAAAGGAGCTTTTCTTAATGATAAGCCCATTCGTGTAAGTGATGAAACACAAGCTATAAAAGCCTGTTTGGTTACCGGATTTCCATATACTTATATTAATGAGCCAAATGGACCGCTTGAAATTTTTCAACGATTTGTTCGCAAAGGGGTTCCGGTTCGGAGATTAGGTTCTGCAGCCATTGATCTTTGCTGGGTTGCGGCCGGAAGATTTGATGGGTTTTATGAACATAAGCTAGAACCCTGGGATAGTGCAGCTGGCTATTTGATTGTTGAAGAAGCAGGAGGAAAAGTTACCGACCTTATAGGAAATAAATTTTCTGTGTATCAACACAAGGTATTGGCGACTAATGGAAAGATTCATGATGAAATGATTGATGTAATAAATAATAATAAAGAATTATGAGTACCGAAAGAACAGAAATAGGATCACTTGGCGAATTTGGCCTGATAGAACACCTAACAAAAAATATTGAGATACAAAACGTTTCAACCATTCTAGGTGTTGGTGATGATGCTGCGATTATTGATCACTATGGTAAACAAACCGTTGTTTCAACAGACTTGCTGATAGAGGGTGTACATTTTGATCTGGCTTATACTCCATTAAAACATCTTGGATATAAATCAGTAATCGTCAACCTGAGTGATATTTATGCAATGAATGCTACACCCACTCAGGTAACAATAAGCCTTGGTATCAGTAATCGATTTAGTTTGGAAGCAGTTGAAGAGTTTTATGAGGGTGTTTACGCTGCTTGTAATAAGTATGGTGTTGATCTTGTAGGAGGTGATACAGCTTCCTCACAAAAAGGATTCATTATTTCAGTAACTGCTATTGGTGAAGTATCGCCGGATATGTTTGTTAAAAGAAGTACGGCAAAAAATGGTGATCTGCTTTGTGTAAGTGGTAGCCTTGGTGCAGCATATGTTGGTTTATTATTTCTTGAAAGAGAGAAGAAAATTTTTATAGAAAGCCCGGGTGTTCAACCCGATCTGGAAGGTGAGTCCTATGTAATTGGAAGATTATTGAAACCAGAAGCCAGAAAGGATATCATAGCCTTTTTTGAAGAAAAAGAAATAATGCCAACAGCCATGATGGATATCAGTGATGGATTAAGCTCTGAGATATTGCATATCTGCAAAGACAGTAATTTAGGTTGTGTATTATACGAAGAAAAAATACCGGTGGCCGAAGAAATGAAAAAAGCAGCATATAAATTTGAAATAGATCCTACTGCTTGTGCGTTAAGTGGTGGCGAAGATTATGAATTGCTATTTACTATTCCTCAGGCAGACTACGATAAATTGGTTTTAAATGAGCAGATTAGTGTAGTAGGATATATGACAGATGTGGAGCATGGTGCGACAATTCTTACCAAAGGCGGTAATAAACATCCCATTACTGCACAAGGTTGGAATCACCTAAAGCAACACTAACTGGATTTTTGATTTAATAAATTATGAGGAGATTATTGGTTTTGCTTACATTTTATTCCGTACTTGCCAGCTGTGGTAGCAGTAAGTCGTCCTTTTCTCCATATCATAAATATTCTCCGCAGCAACTGCAAAGAGATTATACAATTTATCAAACTATTTTAGAAGAACATCATCCGGGTCTTTATTGGTACACCAATAAAGACAGTATGGACCATTATTTCAATTGGGGGCGAGAGCAATTGAAAGACTCTATGACAGAACCTGCTTTCAAAAAAATTCTTAATTATGTTACATCACAAATAAACTGTGGTCATACTACAGTTCGCTCCTCTAAAAAATACAACCGCTTTCTTGATACAACAAGGCTAGGTAAAATGTTTCCAGTAACTATGAAAGTGTGGGATAAGGCAATGGTAGTAACAGGGAATTTAAATCGTAGAGACAGCATCTTAACGAGAGGAACTGTGATTACCCGTATTAATGGTAAAACAAAAGAAGAGTTGGTCGATACTTTATTTGCCAATATTTCAACAGATGGCTATAATCGAACCCATAAATACCAAACATTAAGTAACAGAGGATTTTTTGGTTCACTTTATACTAATCTTTTTGGAATATCAGATACTTACACTTTCGATTATATTGATGATGAAGGTCAATCAAAAGTGATTACAATTCCTGCTTACAAAGCGATCCGTGACACTTCTACCCGGCCTGGTGAAAGAGTATTCCGTCCTAGTTTACCAAAACCATCAAAAAAAGAAAGAAGACGACAAGCAGCTGACAGAGTCCGATTATTAAAGATGGATACAGCCAGTCATATTGCAATGATGGATCTTTCAAGTTTTGGAAAAGGGTATGGGTTGAAACGATTTTTCAGAAATTCGTTTAATGCCTTGCAAAAAAACAATATTAATCACCTGATCATAGATGTAAGAAGTAATGGCGGTGGTAGTGTAACCAACTCAACTTTTATTAGTCGTTTTCTCGCCACCCAAAAATTCAAGGTTAGCGATTCATTATATGCAATAAAAAAAGGTAGTCAGTATCAACGGTATATTCAAAATAATTTCTGGAATAAACTCTTCATTACTTTTTTAACTAAGAAGAAAAAAGACGGTAACTATCATTTTGGTTTTTTTGAGCGACATTATTTTAAGCCAAAAAAGTCGAACCACTATGATGGCAAAGTATATATATTAACCGGTGGCAATTCTTTTTCAGCCACAACCTTATTTGTGAGCTCAATAATAAAACAAGAAAATATTACTGTGATTGGAGAAGAAACAGGTGGCGGGGCTTATGGGAATTCTGCCTGGCTTATTCCTGATGTACGTCTACCCGAAACTGGTTTAGGGTTTCGGTTGCCTTTATTCAGGCTGGTTATTGATAAGAATACGCCAAAAAATGGAAGAGGAGTACAACCAGAGGTATTTACTCCGCCAACTGTGGAAGATGTAAAAAAGGGAACAGATTACAAACTAGATAAAGCTTTAGAATTAATAAAAAAAGATAAAGAGCAAAACTAATTCTCTTATTCATTCACTATCATAAACCGATCTGCATCTTTTAAAAAAGGAAGCTTCTCTCTTATCGTATCTACATTCGATTTGTCTAATGCAATAGTAAAAATATCTTCTTCATCTTTTTTTGTATACAATACTTCTCCCATCGGATCAATGATCATACTATCGCCACTATGATAAATATTATTACCATCATTACCTACACGGTTTACACCTATTACATA
>JAHEMM010000015.1 GCA_024643655.1 Chitinophagaceae bacterium
TGATAAAAAAACTAATTCAATATTCTTCGATTGTTTTAATAGTCGCAGTATCTTTTTTGTTTGCAAAAAAACCGCCAGAGAATAAAGGCCCAGATAGATTATGTCCGTTTAACTATGTTCAGCTAAACAATTATATGGGCTTTAGTATGAACTGTGATGCTATTGAGTATTTGGGAGGATCAGTTGACCCAGGTTTTTTGTTTAAGGATAAATACTCCCGTCAATCTAGACCTTTGTACTTGATTACCGGATCAATAATTGGATATTCTATTTATATTATAAGTACACCTTTTCATCGTTACATAAATAATAGATTCAAATTCTGGTTTGGTAATCAAATCCCTGAGGAAAAGGTATCTCTATACCTATCACATTATGCGGGACTTATTTTGATCAACCTCTTAGTCCTAGTTTTTTCCCTTTTACTTTTTGAAAAAATAATTTATCAAATCACCGGTAATAGGAAAAATGGAAATTGGATTAAATACAGCTTGTTGCTGCTGCTTATTTCTAATCACATTACTAAAACTTTTTTTTGGACTCCACATCAACAGATGTTTAACACATTGCTGCCCATACTTTGTATCTGGCTATATTTAAAATTTTTAGCTAATGGAATTTCATCGAAAAAACAATTGGAGATGAGTTTTCTTTTTGGCACATTGCTACTTTTTTATGGAAGCTTTCTACTATTGCTGCCAATTATAATCTATTCTACTTTTTATAATGCCATAATTGTAGAAAAGAAAAAAATGATAAAATGCTTGCAACCAGCATTATTGAATTCCATTTTTTTTATCTTACCACTACTATGCTGGATTTTAGTTTTAAAAATTGCCGGTATAGATTTTTATAGTCACGAAACAACATATTTCAGAGAATTCGTCTGGGTAATAGATGCAATGAAAGATCCGAATAGAAGTTTTTTAAAGGAGCTCTCTGCCAATTTTTTTATTTATATTAAAACCACCGGAATTGTAATTTTTCCTACTTCTTTTCTAATATTAGTATATTTTATTTCCCAAACAAATAAAAGAATTAGCGAACGATTCCCACAAAAGCAAATATTCATCTTAACAACAATTCTTATTTTCTTATTCTTTTATTTACTGGGCTACTATTCTGACAGGCTAACTTATTCGCTAAGTCCACTTTTTATAATTTATGCTGCAATTCTATTAAATAGTCAAAAAATAAATAACCTAAAGAAAGTGGGTATTATTATCATAATTCTATTCTGGCATCTTTTCATTTTGCTAAATGAAATGCCTCATTTTACCAACAGATTTTATTTTTAAACTATCGAATGGAATGTAATATTCTCTCTCAAAAGTTATTGTATATTAGCCACTGAATAACACATACAATGCAAACTTCTCTTCAACCAACAAAATTTTTTCCTGCTCTTGAAGGACTAAGAGGAATTGCTATAATAGCTGTTATTATCTATCATAATTTCCCATATGGAGACTCACTTTTTGGCTGGCTTGGTGTCGACCTATTTTTTGTTCTCTCCGGATTCCTTATAACCAGCATCCTTTTCAAGTCGGTAAATGCTGAAAAGCCTACCACCTATTTTAAAAAATTCTATATTAGAAGAGCCCTTCGTATTTTCCCTTTGTATTATTTATTTCTATTCGCTTTTTTATTTTTATTGCCTGCCCTGGGCATTTTTAAAAATGAAGTAAGTGAATATCAGGAAGACAAATTCTGGTTTATTTTCTATGCCCAAAACTGGCTGTTTACAAATAATTTTCCGGCAACCTCTCATTGCCTGAACCATTTCTGGTCGCTTGCAGTAGAAGAACAATATTATTTATTTTGGCCTATTATTATCATTTTACTTAGGAAGCCTAAATACTTGCTTATATTTCTGATTGGGTTTCTCATTTTTTTATTTGGCTTCAGAAGCTATATCTGGAATGCTCAATACGAAGGATTTAATTATACGAATTTCTACACATTCACAAGATTTGATGGCATCTGTATTGGAAGTATTATAGCTATACTATCGATTCAGAAGAAAGAATTCATATTACGTCATACTGCTTCGATTGTAGCAGGACTGGCAGCATTAAATTTTATTTTTTATTTTGCTAATTCATCTGGCAATCTTCCTTATCTGGCATTTATTGGCTATACCACATTTGCTGCAATGTTTGGAATTCTGGTTTATGAACTTGGCTACGGAAATTCTAACTGGCTAAAAAATATATTTAGTGGTAGTGCTCTACGATTGCTTGGTCGGATTTCATATGGCCTTTACATGTTTCATTGGCCGGTTCATTATTTTTTAAAGGACACACTGTTTAGTTTTTTCAGTAATTCATTGCATATTTCAACAGCTTACAACCAAATGCTAATTGCATTAATTACTACCGCCATATCAATCGTACTAAGCTTTATCAGTTATCATTTTTTTGAATCTTGGTTTTTAAAGCTTAAACAAAAGTTTCAATAAAGGTTTTAGTTTAACTATGAAATAAATTCTCTTATTTTGAATATGCCAATAAGCACTTTATCAATATTAATTCCATGCTTTAATGAAGAAAAAATGATTAGATACATTTTAAAAAAAGTGGTTGATGCTGATTGTGGCCTGCAAAAAGAGATAATTATTGTAAATGATAATTCGACTGATAATTCTTTCGCTATTGCTGAAGATTTTATTAAGATGAACCCAGGCAACAATATTAAAATTTTTCAACATCCAACTAATAAAGGCAAGGGAGCTTGTATTCGTACTGCTATAACAGCTGCAACCGGAGAAGTTGTAATTATTCAAGATGCAGATATGGAATATGACCCAAAAGAATATGTCAGATTACTAAAACCAATTTCAGACGGATTTGCAGATGTAGTTTATGGTAGCCGTTTCAAAGGTGGAGAAGCACACCGAGTTTTATTTTTCTTCCATACTCTTGGCAATAAATTTCTCACATTTTTATCCAATATATTTACCGGTCTCAATTTGTCTGACATGGAGACAGGATATAAAATGTTCAGAAAGGAGATACTCGATCAAATACGTCTAAAAGAAAACAGATTTGGGTTTGAACCTGAAATAACTGCGAAAATTAGCAGAATTAAAAATATCAGGATATATGAAGTTGGCATCTCCTATTATGGCCGTACCTATCAGGATGGTAAAAAAATTGGTTGGATAGATGGATTCAGAGCCATCTATTGTATACTTAAGTATAACATCTTCACAAGAAAGTAATTTGGAACTAAAAGATAATACCGGCAATGAAATTCTTGAAGTAATCGCAGATGCTAATCATTTTAATAAATGGATGTATCAAACGATAAAACCATACCTGTCTGGCAATATTCTTGAGATAGGAAGTGGGATAGGTAATATATCGTCATTTCTGATAAAAGACAACTTAAAAGTGACACTTTCCGATACTGACGAGTACTATATTAATAAACTTACGAAAAAATTCGGTACTGCTAAACACCTGAATGGAATTATCACTATCGACATATTACATGATAAATTCGAATTGTACTATAAAACTCATAAAGAAAAATATGAAACTATATTTCTTTTAAATGTATTAGAACATGTTAAATACGATTCTGAAGCAATAAAAAACTGCACCTATTTATTAAAGCCTGGTGGCAAATTAATTATCCTTACTCCTGCTTATTCATTTCTCTTTGCACCTTTAGATAAGGAATTAGGCCATTACAGAAGATATACAGTAAAAAAATTAGGAAAACTGATTTTGAATAATCAACTACATCCGCAAAAGGGGTTTTATTTTAACTCGCTGGGCATTGCAGCATGGCTGTATGCTAAAATCCGTAGATTAAAATCTATACCATCTGGAGAAATGAAAATATTTAACTGGTTAGTCCCACTTTCAAAATTTATTGACGTTATTAGTTTTCGAAGAGTCGGGCTTTCAGCTATTGTCATAGGTAAAAAAACGAGTCATACTAATTAAATGCTTCAGCAACTTCTTCATATTATCATTATTTCCATTATATGTATAATCTGGGGATTACCCGTATTTATTTATTTCTTAAAAAAAGAAAAGGAAACCCAATGGTTTAATAATAGTTTGGGAACAATTATCTTTCTTTTTTTTACAGGGTTGATTAGTATTTCTTTCCTTTCATCATTGCTTGTTCTATTATTGCCATTGCGATTTGAATTTTTGTTAATTGCAACTTTACCAATAATAATTATTGCTGCCTTCCAATATAAATTCTTAAAAAATAAACTTTCAGCAGTTTTATTCTCCAAAATAAAACCCTCCATTTCAATTTTACTCTTTCTATCATCATGCATACTTCTTTTTATTGTGCTAGGAACCTTAAGGCCTGTCAATATAGATACTCAATTATACCATCTGCAAATAATAAGATGGACTAATGAATATGGCGCTGTTCCTGGTCTTGTTAATTTATATCCAAGACTTGGGTTAAGCTCTAACTTATTCAATCTGATTAGTATATTTCATCTTCCTTTTTTCGAATCGCAGAATTTTACTTACGTCAACTCAGCCGTTACCATCTGGTTTTTACTATGGCTATTATGCAAATGGAATTACCATAACAGCAAATCCCAAATTAATAACAAACAACTTTCTTTATTTTATTTTATACTGCTGATATATTTTATTTTTGACTGGCAACTATTCCGAGATACTGCTAATTCTACCAGTTATGATTTTATGGTAACTAGCCTTACCATCATGTCTCTTACTTATATACTTGAAACTATATTGGAAAAGCAAAAAAGAGTGTTCTCCCTTTTACTCATAGTCATTTCCATAAGCATTATTCCTTTTAAACTTTCGGGGATCTTTATATTAATCCCACTTTTCCTTTATATGACCGGTTTCAAATCGGCAAAAACATGGGTAGCTTCTATTATTACTGCAATAATTCTTCTTACCCCTTTACTATTAAAAAATTATATTATTACAGGATATCCCTTATTTCCTTCTACATTAACCTTCGGCACAACAGAGTGGATGCTTCCAAATGAAATGGCACAACGATTTCAAGAGTATATTTTATCTGTTAATAAGTTTTATAATCAGAATATAGGCTTTATTAACAGCTATCCAAAAACAACTTTTAACTGGATTCCATTCTGGTGGCATGGCATTTTAATTCAGCATAAAATGCTCTTTGGACTCGCATTTCTTTCAATACTCCTATTATTTTATCCTTCATTTATTAATAATGAATCAAAGAAAATAAAGCTTTATATAATAAGTCTTTGGCTTATGGCAATTGCTTGGTTTTTTACAGCGCCAGATCCGAGGTTTGCATACGGATTTCTTTTAATCATCGCCTTTTTCCCAATCTCCTTTATAATAGCAAAATATATATCTTTTACCAGACTGTATAAAATTAAGTTCCTAATTCTCACACCAATATTATTTTACTATACGTTCAAGAAATCAGCGCCAATACTTAAAGAGAAAAAATATTTTTTTACAGTAATAGAAAATGATATTCCAAAATATAATATACTCAACTTAAATGGCATAGAATTATTTAGGCCGGAAAAAATAAAGAACAATTGGAATACCCGTTGTTACTACTTACCATTACCTTGTCTCTGTGAAGAAAATCCTTATTTAATACCGAGAAGCAATTCACTTAAAGATGGATTTAGAATGAAAGTAATAAACGAAACTAATTTCATTAAGAATTATAATTATTAATAAGTGAAAAAAGCAGCAATCTTTTTTTATAAAAACCCCTTTTTAATTTTCCTGCTATTCGTAATTGTAGCCTATTTACCAGTATTACTACCTTTTTTTCATTTAAAGAATGACCTGATCTCCCAAAATCTTCCAACAAGATTTGTGTTCAGCGAAAGTTTGTACTCTGGATTCGAACCTTTTTGGAACCCATACTTGCATTACGGCTCACCACAATATGGTGATATGAATAATGGCTTCTGGAATCCTATTCAATGGTTTATCGGCTCTACTTTTGGATACAACATTTATACCATCACATTTGAAGAATTGTTTTATATCCTAATTGGTGGTTACGGGATATATAAAGTTGCAAGAGAATTTTTTAGTAAAGATGTTGCTATTCTAACCGGGTTGGTTTATATGTGCAGCGGATATCTTACTGGTCACCTACAATACTTATGTTGGATTACCGGAACAGGATATTTCCCGTTTGTTTTACTTTATTTTATTCGCATAAATAAAAATCCGATAGTTAAGAATTTTTTATTGGGCGGTGCTAGTGTATTTCTTTTTGTTGCCTCCACACATCCAGGCTTGATCATTGGAGGGGCATATTTCTTTGCTTTCGCTTTGTTAGTTATTTTCTTTAACAGAAAAGAAATACTTAAAGAACTATATCACAAGAATTTTTGGCTGATTAATAGTATTTTTTTATTGATCAGCAGTACTCTTTCCATAGTTGTGATATATGGTAATGTCGAGGTGTTGAATTTTATTTCAAGAGGAACAAAAGTTTCTTTGAATGAAACTTTAATGACTCCAACTACTCTGCAATCTTATTTGTCAATATACCTTCCATTACCCGTTCATAAAACAAATTTCTTTCACACGGATATTGCCATGCGGAATGTATATATCGGCATTGCACATCTTATAGGCCTTATATATATAGCTAAAATTTCAGCAAAAAAAACAATTGTAATTTTTGGACTTCCACTATTATTTTTTATTCTTTTATCAGCTGGTAGTTACTTTAAAATTTTTGCCTGGAAATTTTTACCTTTTTTAGGCTTTGTTAGGCTAAATGGGGAATTCACTTATTTCGTAATTCTGCTACTCTTACTTTATGGTAGTTCAGGAATCAATATGCTCTTACATAAGAAAATAAACTGGCCCACAAAAGCATCGTTCCATTTACTATTATTTACAATTGCGACAGCAGTTTTATCAATCGGTCTTTTGTTAAGCACAAAATCATCCATTCTGTTTTCAAGAGAATCGAATTTTTCTTCGTTTAAAGAAATAATAAAATCGATTATTGACAATACAAGCATATTGGATCTACTATTAGTTCAGTCAATTATACAGATTGTTACTATTTTGTTCTTTAGAAAACATATAAATGAAAAAATAATTGCTGGTTTTGTACTTTCCATAAACCTTGTTCTTATCACCTGGCTTACTCTGCCATTTACAGGTTTGGGAATGATGTCAAAAAACGATGTACAAACAGTTATTGAAAAATTTCCAAAAGGCATTTACACTCAAGAACTGGCTTCAATAAATGATGCTGACTACATAACCCCACTTGATGAATCTCAATTTCTTTTGATAGCATCTTATAGCAAAAAAATGGGCAGCAGAATGCCAGATCAATATCCTGTACAATTAAGAACAAATGAAGCTTTTATCGGCGATAAAGATTTGTACAATTTTATAAAAAATCAATCTTATCTTTTTCTTAGCGATGATACAATTGTAAATACAAAAACAAGCTTTGCATCCAGCAATATACAAGTGCGACAATCCGGGCCGGGATTAGTTAAATGTACAGTCTTCAATAATGATTTTAAATGGCTGACATTACTACAAAATAATTATAAATATTGGGAAGTAAGTGTAGATGAAAAACAGGTTTCTCATTATACCAGTTTCAAAACTTTTATTTCAATACCGTTAGAAAAAGGCAAACATGAAATTGAGTTTCGCTTTAATAGTAATCCAATAAAAAAAGTTGCATGGCTTAATATCTTTCTTTTATTGCTTGCATTTTCTTTTGCCATTTATCCAAAAACAGGAAATAGCAACCTATTTAAATAGACTTACCTTTTAATGCTGTAACAATTGCCTGATCCATCACTCTTTCAGCATAAGGTCTTGAAATCTCATTAAGTTTCTCAATGGCACTATGAATTTGATCCTTAGATCCCTTTTCCATCATCGATCGCAATTCCAGAATTGCATTTTCAGTATCGCTTTTTTCTTGTTCGTTCATGAACTCACTATTTTTGTCAATAAATTTCTGCGTAGTATCAATTAACTGTGTGGCTTCGGTTTGAGCCTCTACTAATGCTCTCGCTTGTATATCCTGTTTTGCGTTTGTAACAGACTCTAATAACATATTTTCAACTTCAGCATCTGTCAGACCATATTGAGGCTTAACTTCTATTGATTGTTCTACACCACTCCTTAATTCCTTAGCTTTTACCAATAAAATACCGTCAGCATTAACAAGGAAACTTACTTCTATTTTCGGTAATCCAGCAGGCATTCCCGGAATACCCGTAAGATTAAACTCAGCCAGTTTTCGATTATCCCTTACTAAATCTCTTTCGCCTTGATACACCGAAATCCGTATTCCACTTTGCCCGTCTTTCTGTGTAGTATATTGTCTTGATGCTTTTGAAGGAATTTTTGAATTTCGTGGAATCAACATATCCATCAAACCACCCATTGTTTCTATTCCCAATGAAAGTGGAGTAATATCCAATAACAACAAATCCTTATTATTCCCGGCAAGTATATCAGCCTGAACTGCAGCACCTAATGCGACAACCTCATCCGGATTCAATGAATCATGAACCTGTATTCCAAAATAATCTGCTACCGATTTTTTTACTGATTGAACTCTTGTAGAACCGCCTACCATTATTACCTCATCAATATCTTTCACAGATAGTCCTGCATCCTTTAATGCATTGTTACAACAATTAATTGTTTGCTGTATATATGGCAGAATAAGTTTTTCAAAATCAAATTTGGATAATTCTAATTGATGAGAATCAGCTTTTCCAGTAAATAAATCATTTGTGCTTAAATGTATTTTTGCTTTCTCTGCCAACAACCTTAATTCTTGTAACAGCTTCGAATCAGAGATAAGTCTTTCCTGAGTTATTCCCAGTTTCTCAGCCCAATAGTTTACAATTGCTCTGTCAAAATCATCTCCTCCGAGATAAGTATCGCCATTTGTTGAAAGCACTTCGAAAATACCAGCTGCTATTCGCAAAATTGAGACATCGAATGTACCACCACCCAAATCGTAAACAGCTATTGTTTTAATTTCATCTTTCTTTAAACCTATTCCATAAGCAAGACTTGCAGCTGTTGGTTCGTTTACAATTCTAAGCACATCAAGCCCGGCCAATTTTCCAGCATCTCTTGTAGCCTGCCTTTGTGCATCATTAAAATAAGCCGGTACCGTTATAACGGCTTTATTAACCGGAGTTTTTAAAATATGCTCAGCTCTCTTTTTTAATTCTTTTAAAATATAAGATGATAATTCAATAGGCGAATAGAACTTTTCTCCTACCTGCACTTTTACTAAACTGTCCGTATTATCGTCAATTACTTTGTAAGTGTAAAACCCTGCATAATCTTTTACATCTTTATACGATTTTCCCATCAGCCTTTTTACAGAAAAAATTGTATTCTGTGGTTCTTCGATTAATTTATTTTTTGCCATATCACCAACAGATACGAAACCTCCATTTCCAAAATTAATAACCGATGGCACCAATGCTGTTCCATCAAATTCTTTTAATACAGAAGGATTCTTATTCTCAGGATGAATTACAGCTACCAAACTATTTGTAGTACCAAGGTCAATTCCTACAATCATTTCCTTTTGCTGCAAACTTCCTGTTGCTATATTTATACTGATTTTTGCCATGTTTATTGTTATTACTGAATTTGCAAAAATAACAATTCAACTCCTTGAGTTGTTACGAAAAAAGAAAAGGACTGCGCAAATGCAGTCCTTTCTCTTTAATTTATGACGCTAAAGCTAGTTTATCGCATTAAATACATTTTACCATAGCCTTTATTAAAGTATTGATCTGTTTTATCGCCTTCAGCCTTGTATTTATCAAGCATTTTCCCATTTAAGTTAGTAACTACTCTATATAAATAAATTCCGTTTGCTAATTTTTGACCAAACTGATCGGTACCATCCCATTTAAATTCTGTTATATTTCTACCAATATGTAATGGACCTAATTCAGTTTTTGTAATCTCACGGACTATTTTCCCAGTAATAGTCATTATTTCGATCTTTATATTTTGTGGCACTTCATTTCCTGTAATTGTAAACACAAAAGCAGTAGAAGTTGTAAATGGATTTGGATAATTAAGCATATTAGATATCATCGGCTTATTGATTACTTTAAAGAAAACTCTATATTCAATATCGCCTGCTTTATTATTGCTTTTATCTTTTCCTGAAACAATTAGTTCATATTCACCATCTTCTGTAAAATAAGGTTTAAAATTAATGGTAGCAGTATTGTCAGGATTTGGCGCCTGGCCTGCTGGAATAAACTGAACAGTATCATTGCTGAAATAATATCTTCTTAATGTTTGATCAGGATATCTCACCTTTAATGTTAGCAATGAGGTATCATCCAAGATAAGCCACTTTGCTTCATCTTTTAGTTTTACCACTATATCTGGTTTTGAAGAAACGATATCTTTATCAAGTATATGTACCCCATCAAATGTCACATCAAGCAAAGGATTTAAACTATCTTGTTTAGCATATATATTCCTGAAAGCAAAATTATTAAAATGAAATTGTTCTGGCTGATCTTCATCTGGATTTGCCTCAATATATAAAGTATTATTACCGGGGAAATTATTTGTTTTGATTACTGCAGACAAATGAATAGTATCATTGGGAGTCCCATATACAGTAAGAGGTCTCTTTTTTGGAACAGGAATAATATTACTAATATTATTTCTATCAGTTATTACCAATTTTACTTTTAGGCTATCGAATGGTATATGACTTACATTTTTAAAAGCAACCTTAAAGTCTATTGGCTCTCCAACTTCTACTGTATCTTTTTTCTGTAAAAATATGTTAGGAGCAATAGCTCCCTCAGGAGCAGGATCAAATAGTATTCTCCAATAATTCAATTGATAGGGTGTGAAATTAATTTTATCCCTAACATATAATTTTAATTTTAAAAAAGGATATACTGAAGCATTGATATTTGAAATATCAAAACTCTGTAAATCCGGATCCAATCCGGTTAGTAAAGTTGTCTCCTGACCTTGCAGATTAACTCCTATTAAATTTAATCGTGCCGAATCTATACCTGGTAAATCAGGAAGAGCAGTACCCTTTATTTTAATTGTATGCCATTTTTTTGCCCTTCCATAAACAGGTGACGAAATATAACCAGCTGTATCAGATGTTTTGATATTTGCAGTTAATGTTAATTTGTCATAGATTGTTTCTCCCATTGTATATGCTGGCTGTAAACCAGAAGTGCTATTCTTCTTATAAATAAAAATCCATGTTCTAGCTCTGTTAAAACTATCCAATGTTGCAAAACCTTGATTTTTTAATATATGATATATTGAATTGCCAGATCCATAATAAGTTGTATCATTCCTCCAATCATTGGGAAAAGGACCAGTAATCCAAGAAGGAATGTTCCCTCTTGCTACAACAATATATCCATCCGGTACGACATTATTTAAAAAATTCATCATTTTTCGCCGTCCAGAAGTGTCTGCAAATGAATACTCAAAATTACGTTCTCTTCTTGGCCCACAGGTAGATGTCAAACTCTCATACAAACCGCCACCTGGCCCGTAACTGTTTAGCCATGGAATCATTGAGTTTGGTTCGAATACATTAAAAATTATAGCATTGTAAGTACAGCCACCGCCGATATATGCATCACCATTTACAGCAACCGTAAATTCAGCTTGCTGTGTACCACCTTCTGGGTAAATTGTATTTCTTGCAAAGAGATTCTGGAAAATAGAATCGAATGCCCATTTTCTGTTATCTAATAACTGTATTTTATTAGTTGCAGATTCTAAATGTTGGTAATAATGCGATTGCCCAAAACCGTCAGCATGATTAGTAAGATAAGTGAATGATGAATAATTCCAGTTAGGAGAGCCTGTAGCTGGCACAGGGCTTGTTCTCCAATAATAAACTGTACTATCTATAAATGTAATGCCTGGATCAAACTCGATTACACCTCCTTGCGAAGAAACAGTTCTTTCTACTCTTAATGAAGAGTTGAAAAGTTTTGTTGTATCAATTTCAAATTTATATTGTTTAATTGATGCAAATGCATTTGCAGTAGACGCTTCGAATTTTATCCCTTGTTTGTTAACAATCGAATAGTTAAATGGATATACCGGTCTAATTTCATCTTCGAAAATAAATACATCTTTTGTAATGCAATTGTTTGATTCATATAGTTCGTCAATTTCATTTTCTGGATCAATACAAATTGAAATTTTATTAAGCCCTTTATCTCTTATAGCATCAATTGGTACTTGAAACTTTAATGAGTCGCTGTAACGAATTCCTTCTAATGTATCCCTTCTGATCGTTTCTGTTATTAAATTAGGATAAGTTCTCTTTACTTCAATAATTACTTTTTTGTTGATAGCTTTAGATAAATTTATAAATTTCGCATTAACCTCAAAAGAGGTTTCTGCAACAGAAATAAAATTAGGATTAATTTTTACCAACTGTTCTTCAATTGCATAATCTGGCTTATCCTTTAGTACATCCATTTTTAATGCGGGGTCGCCATGTAAGGCAGATTGCTCACAATGAAAACGAGCATAAAAGTCATTTTGAGTAGTTATTGCATATGTCTTATTAATAGCATCAATCAATGCTTCCCCAATTGATTTCCCATAGCTGGAATTCGACATTGCAGCCATCAAAGATGAATTAAAAATATCCAAATAGTGTACTATACCAAGGGAAGTACTGGCAATAGTTGCTATACCTCCTCTTTGTTCTGCCAAAACATACTTTTCTGATATTGTTTCTTTTGAGGAAAGTCTTGCTAAAGAGTAATTAAAAAAGTTTCCAGCATTACATCCCAATAAAATAAATAAAGGATATTTTCCTTGATTATTATATGCATTGGGATTATCAAGATTAAATTCCAAGGTAGATGCAGAAGAGTGACCAAAATATGTCAACATACCCAAACCTTCTTCAAATAAACTATAAATACGTTGTGCATTAGCCTGCTCAACAGGAGCAGTAGTCAACTTACTGAATGTACTTACATTGGCTCCATATAACGTATCTTTAATTATATTTTTAAACCGATTCATTGAAGCTGAGAGTATATCACCCAATGCCCCATCATTAGCCCCAATTACTTGCATCGTATTTTTAGTCCATGCTTTGTCTCTAATTAGTGGTGAAGAAAAAGATTGCTGCTGTTCATATTGCTTTACTTTTTCGAGATAAACTGATATCTCGTCACCATTAATAGCTGCTAATCTACCTATCGGCACTTTGGGTGTTTCATCCAATCCAGGTTCTGCTGCTAATAAATTATCTGATGCAGGATATCCAAATGTTGGAATAAAAGTCATTTTTTCAAACCCCGGACTTGCTGCAAAATATTTATTATGAATATAATTCATCCCCCTTCCTAAAAGAAATACATGCTTAACAGGATTACTAAAAGTATTTCTGGACCAACGTATAAAATTGCGGACAGATAAAGGATTTAGGTTTATCCCAAATCCAAATTGATCTACTATTTGATCAATCATATAAATTTTTGCATTATAACTACCACCAGCAGCTGAACTTCTAAAAGATTTATAATCTTCTACAGGAGTAGTTCCCCCTGTACCATTCATTAAAGCTGAGTGCGAAATAATTAAATAGTTACCCTGATTTGAAGGCAATGCATAATTAACAAAATTTCTAGTTTGCAAATTTGTTACAGCAATAGGATAGGTTGAAACCTGAGTTACCAGTAAAAGTTTTCTTTTAACTGTTGAAGGCTCTAAGTTTACCTTTACTAGTAAAGGATTGCTTACATCACCCAAATATCTTTTGCCATTTGTTAGGTCGTATAAAACAGGATTAACAACCCCATAATTGAACCCAGCAACTTCTAGATAATTACCGGAAGCATTTGCAGGTAGCTCAAATAAAAAATTATTAGCACCTCCGAAATTAAATTGACGGGCATAAGTAATTTCAGAAATAGCAACTACCATTCTATCGGGTGAAGTAGCACAAATATTTTTAATATCAAGAACAGCTGTACCGCTATTTATATCAGCCAGCGTTAAAGGTATTGTTGCTTTTATATATTCAAAATAATCCACAGTTTGAGTAGCAACTAAATTACTATTAACCCGAACTTCAAATTGTCTTGGGTTCAATGCATTTCCGGCTGCATTAATTTTTAAAACTGGGTTTGGAGCACCTGGACCTACATATGGATTTAAATCTGAGAATGTTTTTGAAAGTGTAGCATTGGCCCCAAAACTATTAGAAGTATATCCTTCCCCTTTATCATAAGCCGAGGAATAAACATATTCGCCTACAACTGCGGCATATCCCAAGTTTGGGATATTTGTTCCTAGTCCATCTTTATAATAAACCCCGGCAGTATGCATAAAATAAGCCTCTGGAGGAAGAGCGGATGGCAAATTATTATTTGTGGGAGTTAACCTAAGATTAGTTCCTACTGAATTTACAGTTAGAAAAAAAATTGCAGTATCAGATTCTAAACTCCATTTATCATTTAACTGATAATCTGCTTCTCGGTATAAAGGCAAGTCTGGTTTACCATCATTCATTTCTCCCCAAAACTCTATATAATCTGAAACCCCAAATAATCCAGATTGCTTTGAAGTATATAATGCAATCTGCTCACCATTTCGCCATAATTGAAATTGTTCAGCAGGAATATTTGCTAAACCAGCAGTGACAAGTAATGGCTGATTTATTCTATACAAACCTGTAGTTGGTACTTTAAATTTATAATAAGTCTTAGTATAATCAATCCACTCATTATTAAATTCTTGCGTATACCCTTTTAGGCTCAGTAAAATGAAAAACAGAAGTAAAGTTTTTTTCATCTGGTCAGTTTTTTATTTAAGCTTTTATTAAACGTAATGAACCTTTTGTTTTTGAGACTCTTGAACTAACTAAACTCGGCTCATTTCATTAAACAAAAATTTTACGGATACTAATTTATTTTTTTCTTTTTTCGTTTACAATGTTTAGCTGCAATGAAAAAACATGTGTAAATAATGGATTAGATTGATTAGCCAAATTTGTAAACGCATAATCAATTGTTACATTCTGAATTTTAAAGCCAGCACCAGCACTTGGTTGATATATCCATACCTTCTTTTGATTCAGTGTGTCCCCATCAGATAATGCCTTTTGGAAATTATTAATTCCACCCCTCAAATAAAATACGTTATTGATATTTAATTCAAGTCCCATTTTAGGATCGACACTTACTGGATTGCTACTAATTAATGTATTCCTTTGGCCATCAAATGTCACATCCAGATTAGCTTCCGCCAATAAACTTGACTTTTTGCCAATTTTAAAATCTCTAGCTACACCTAAAACAAGTCGTGGTGCTGTAAGTTCAGTTGATTTAACTGGAATTTCATTATTTGTAAGATATAAGACTTCTTTTTCTCTTTCAGTAAATGTAAATGACCAGGCGTTGAACGTACTTGTGATATCTCTGGCAGATGCTCCAAATCTCCACTTATTGCTAAAAATCTGAACTCCCGCATCTAAACCAAAACCCCATGCCTTTGCAAATTTACCAACACTACGATGAATCACTTTAGCATTTAAACCAAAATGAACATTCTTCTTTTCAGTTTCTTTCAATTTTTGAGCAAATGAAAATATAAAACCATAGTCTGCAGAAGAAAAAGCCTGAATATTATTATAATTGAGAGATCCGTCTGGCTCTACAAGAAATAGTGTATTCATAATATCATCTACTGCAAAACGAAGCCCGGTAATACCAATTGTTCTTTTGTTATTGTTTGTTGGTAAAGCAAGCCCTACATAATCATATTTACCAATACCAGCAAAATATTCAGCATGCATTAAATTGACTTGAGGGTGATCCTTAACTCCTACTAATCCGGCCGGATTCCAATAACCAGCAGTTCCATCATATACAGAAGCTACTTGAGCACTACCCATTGCAAGTCCTCTTGCACCCGCTCCAATATTTAAAAATTCATTTGAATACTTTCTAAACTGTGCAGTAGCAGAAATGGAAAGAAAGATTGTCAACAATGACAAAATAAGTGTGGATGGTTTCATTCGGATAATTTTCTAATAAGCTTTTGATTAAGTCAAGCTTTCATACATACGGATTGACTGTAAAATTAGACTTAAGAAATGTAAAATCATAATATTACACTAAAAAAGACTATTCATTGAAAACGAATTGTTTAGAAAAATATTGCATCTTATACCCTTCATGCTGAATCTGCCTTACTTTTGCTGCAAATCATTGGTTTAATTATGAATTTAATTGGAGAATTACGATGGAGAGGACTTATTCAGGATATTATGCCTGGAACAGAAGAACAGCTGGAAAAGGAATTGACATCAGCCTATATTGGCTTTGACCCAACGGCTGATAGTCTACACATTGGAAGTCTGGTTCCTATTTTATTGTTAGTTCATCTTCAAAAAGCCGGACATAAACCCTATGCATTAGTTGGAGGTGCTACAGGAATGGTAGGTGATCCAAGTGGAAAAAGTGAAGAAAGAAATCTCCTGAGTGAAGATATTTTAAAAATAAATCAGGAAGGTGTAAAAAAACAATTGATGCAATTTCTTGATTTTGACCCATCAAAGAAAAATGCTGCGGAAATGGTGAATAATTATGATTGGTTCAAAGATTTCACATTTCTGAATTTTATCCGTGATGTTGGAAAACACATCACTGTGAATTATATGATGAGCAAGGATAGTGTAAAGAAAAGGCTGGAAGGGGAAACCGGAATGAGTTTTACCGAATTCACATATCAACTCGTTCAGGGTTATGATTTTTATTGGCTTTATAAAAACAAAAACTGTAAACTTCAGATGGGTGGAAGTGATCAGTGGGGAAATATTGTAACAGGAACAGAATTAATCAGAAAAAAATGTTCCGGAGAAGCATTTGCCTTTACATGCCCTCTAATTACTAAAGCCGATGGTGGGAAATTTGGAAAAACTGAAACTGGCAATGTTTGGCTTGATCCAGTCAGAACGACTCCTTATCAATTTTATCAGTTCTGGTTAAATGCAAGTGACACAGATGGAGAAAAATGGATTAAAATTTTTACCTTTTTAAACCAACAAGAAATTAATTCTATACTTGAAAATCATAAGGCTAATCCGGGAAAAAGAGTTTTACAAAAAAGACTTGCAGAAGAAATTACAATGTTTGTACATGGTAAAATAGCATTAGCAGACGCTTTAACTACTACTGAGAAATTATTCAGTAATCAATCTGCACCTGTGGAAAGTCTTTCAATTGAGGATCTGGAAATGATGGAAGGAATAATTAAAATTGAATTTCCATTAGAAAAAATAAACGATGGATTAGATATAGTATCTTTTTTAGCTGAAACCTCAATTTTCCCAAGTAAAGGCGAAGCAAGAAAAACAGTTCAAGGTGGTGGAGTAAGCATTAATAGAAAAAAAACAGAAAGTATCGATTTCAAAATTGACAAAAGCTTATTACTCTACAAACAATATTTGCTTGTACAAAAAGGGAAAAAGAATTATTACTTGATTTTACTCAAATAATAATTCTTCTACTTTTAAAGTGTTTTATCATTTAGCCCAATGTGCTGCAAACCAATGTTTCCCTGCTTCACCATATCCGGTAACGCATCTGGTCAATAACCCATTTTCAACATTATCTTCCCATTTATTTTGATAACTATCAGGACTAGATTTTCTAACTGCTGATTGAGAACTAAATCCTGAATTTTGATACCATATAACTGAAAATAATATTTTCCCGTTATGATGGTAAGCATTTATATAAACCTGCTCCCATTTTTTTTCTCTCATTTCATCGTACTTATCCTGATATTCTTGTTGAGTAAGTGAGCTTTTTAACATACTTCCTCCAACATTTCTTTTTTCATAAAAAGCAGAATAATATAAATTTCCACCCACAGAAACTACAGAAACATTTATTGGGACATACCCTTGCTTAGAATAGCTTTCAAATAATTGCTGATGCTTTTGTGGTGACTGAGCATGGTAAGCCGGTTGCGCTTGAACTGCACCTGGTTTTTTAATAAAAATTGCAGCAAACTTTAATTTTCCGCCATCATAATAACTTTCAATCTGTTGTAATCGATATTTTTTATTTAACACCCACTTTGTATACTCGGCCTGATAAGTTTCTTTAGTCATGTCATGACGTACTTCAACAGGATAATTATTGAAATTATAACGAAAAACAGCATTGAAATATGTTTTCCCTGATACATCATAAGCATCTACCCAAACAGGATAATATCCACAACTCCATATTTTAGAAATCTCCTGTTGATATTTATTCTCAGGAATCATATGACGAGCTATTTCTTTTAAACCATCGGGATAATAACAGGGTTTAGTTGCTGAAGGCCAGATCATATAACGGCGACCTAACAGAAAAGGAAGACCTTTTTTTTCAACCTTTGACCAATCAGCATTCGGATTAGGACCACTACCAAGTTCATTTTTATCTATTGCATAAATACCTGTTAAATTAAGAGGAACCCACTGACCTTGTCCATCAGCATCTGGGTCCTGAATAACATGTATATGACTATGTGGTTCGCTTGAATTACCAGAATTACCCAATTTGCCTAATTCATCACCTTTTTTAACCTTTGCTCCTTTCCTTTTTAAACTTTTTGTTAGCGTTCCAGGTTGCATATGATAATAGCAAACCGTTTCTTTTCCATTATTTATTTTCATCCAATTTCCTCCTCCGCTACCGCCGCCGCCATTTCCAATGTTTTCCTTAACTCCATCTTCAAAGTCTATTATTGTACCATCGCCAATAGCTACAACGGACTTACCATATGCCCTATAATCTTCATTTTTCTTTCCATCTTTTCCTGGAAACCTTGAAGACCAGGTTTTGCGGTCTGCATCCCAACCTTGTACTAAAATATCATAAGCATAAAACTGCCCACCTCCTCCATGTCCACCATATGTATACCAATATTCATCCTCTTTTAGTTGATTTGTTTTGCCAGGAAAACCATATGCACCATCGGTAGTATTATTAGTAAAACTTTTTAATGAACGAGTAATGATATAAGGAGTCGAATAATCTTCAAAAGCGATTTTTATTTGAATAGAAGTTGGGAAAATCCCACTAAATTCAACTGCATTATCCACTTCATGATAATCACGACTATTTTGCCAAGAAAATGTTCCACCTGGATTTATAACTTTAGTTTTTATTGTTTCGTCATCAATATCTAAAACCATTGATTTTACAACATTAATACCATTCATTTTATAATGGTATGATATACTTTTTAAGGTTAAAGATTTAGATTCCTTATTCTTAATTTTAAAACTTGCTGAAAACTGCGCTATTGCTTCTCCATTTTTTATTTTGGGGATACAGGTCATATAAAAGAGCCCACCTCTTGAATCAGCCGGCTGTATATCAATCAACTCTATAGCTGGAGAAGCTTCAGTTATTTTGTGTTGTTTAACTGGCTCTACAAACGAAAATGAAACCAGCAGTAATAAACTAACAAAGAGAAATTGCATTTTTTTCATATTACAAAGTTTTATTTACTGCAAGAATAAATAGGAAATAGAACTTAATAATATTGCGATTATTCTAAGGTTAGCATTACTTAGTTTACGGTAAGAATGTATCTTCCATAGCTAAAAAAGGTTGGATTAAGAGTAGAAATGCAAGTAAATAGATTTAATTGATTTCATTAATTGTCTTCCACATCAAATTAGCTACTAATTGATTGCCCTTTGTATTCAGGTGTACTTTATCGTAAGTAAGAATATTTTTCTCTTCGTTGTTGGGATTGTTTGTTTTGTAATAGTTGCTAAATTCATTTCTTAAATCAACAAGCGGCAAATCATTCTTTTTTGCAATATCCCTAATGATATTACAGTATTTATTTAAGTCACCATCCAATGGGTTACTCATATCTGTCTTTTCACCAACTACAGCAGGTGTTACAAGCACCGCTTTGATACCTTTATCTTTTAGTTTCTTCAATATAGCCAGATAAAAATTTTCAAACTTATCTGCATCAGTTCCAGTTCCCAAAAGTGTTTTGTGCCAAACATCATTAACTCCTACCCATATAAAAACTATGTCCGGATTTTTACTTAACACATCTTCTTCTAAACGCAAATAAAGATCATACACTTTATTGGCGCTAATACCTGACCCAATTAAATCATATGCATCACTTTTTTTCTCTGCTCTAATTTTATCATTCATCTCTAAAATGTACCCCTTATATGGCTTTTCTTTAACGCCTAATTCAGTAATTGAGTCGCCAAAAAAAATTACTTTAGTTTTCTTTTGCGGCGCAAAGGCACAGGAAAAAAACAGTATTGTTGAAATAAACAAAAGCTTATTCATAATCGTAAATTAATTTAAAATAGCAGAACTTTTAACAGATGTTGTTGAATTAAAGAAGGTTGCCGGTATAAAGACACAATTAACAAATTTACCAATCAACTAATTGACCAATCATTCCACATCTACCTGCTTCGGAATTACAGATCCTTCACTTGCCTCCGGTAAAAATTTTCTTTCTTTTATCAGGTAACCATTTCCTTTTTCACAAAAATGTACTTTCAGGTTTTCCAGGCTGATGGGATTACCATCCGGTATATCGGCAATATTTGAATGCAATATTTCATGACCGTCAACTATAATAACCAAACCACTACCAATACCTTCCATTTTATTTCCTTCGGTTATCAGCATTCCAGTATCTTCTCCCAAACCTATACCAATACAACCCGGATTAGCTGCCACTGCCTGAGCCAGTCTTCCAAATCTTCCTCTTTTCTCAAAATGAGAATCAATAATAACGTTATTCAAAAACCCGAGGCCAGTTGTAATCTTCACTTCACCTTTTAAATGTGCCCTTGCTGCATTTCCTTCATAAATCATTGTATTGCTCATCGCCATGGCCCCGGCAGAGGTACCTGCAATTACAAAATTTTCTTCTTTATATCTTTTTTTAAGAATAGAAAGAAATTCAGTGCCGCCATCTGTAGCACTCAATCGCAATTGATTTCCTCCACTAAACATTACTGCATCACAATCCCGGATACGGTCAATGTATTCATTGTTCATCGCATCTTGTCTTGTGCGGATATGTAGTAAGCCGATATTGGTACAACCAATCTTTCCAAAAGCATCTAGATAGTTCTCTCCCACTTCATACGGAATCATCGAAGCAGTAGTAATGACTTCAATTCTTGCATCAACTCCACCAGCTTCTTCCACCACCCGGCGAAGAATACCCAGCTCAAAAAAATTAAGATTATTGCGGTGAAATCCGTCAACTTCCAAGGCTGTTCCTTTATGTTCGGCACCGCCGATTGCAATTAGTTTTCCCTTAGGACTACTCATTCAAGAGGGTTTGATAAAGAACAAATGTAATAGAAAAATAACTTACAAGTAATTAACAACAAGTGCAGTTGTGGATAAGTGGAAAACATGGTTACCATCAGTAGTTCCCTGACCATCGTCTATTGTGTCACTCACTGCATCGTTCGGTAATTCTACTCAGCAATTTGTAACATCACTTTAATTTTGCATAGCACATTCTTATGTTATACATTTATGTGTAGTACAAAATCTTTGACTCATGAAAATTTTCATGTTTATTATTAACGCAATTTTCTGGTTATGGCTTTTTATTGTCCCAACAGGAGTTTTGGGATTAGGTGCTCTTTGGCTGTATTTGAAATCCGGCGACAATCTTCCTATTTCAATTATTATTGCACTTATTGGCTTTGCCATTGGTGTAATGCTGGCAGAATATGTTCGAAAAAAATATGGCCTCGATATTTTTTTTGGTCGTTTGCATGGATCCCCTGATATAGATGGGGTTGATTCCTTTAACATTAAGAAATCAGAAAATGACGAAAAATAGAAAGTGAATATCTTTAAGGATCCAAGGCTAAGTATGAAAACTAACTTGCCTGTATTATGATACTTTCCTTTATTATTTGTTTTCTCTTTGATTACTTACAATAAGAAAATAAACAGAAGCACCGACAACCGCAATCAAACTACCCCACAAAGCAAACCAACCTGTAGAGATAAATAAGAATATCCAGATACCAATAGAAATAATAACCGGAATGGGAAACAGCCATATCTTAAACGACAGATCCTTAGTTCCAAATCTTTTTCGCATTAAACCAACACCTACTCCCTGCGCTATAAATTGTACCACAATCCGCATGGCGAGTATGGAACTGATAACATCGCCCAGCCGCATAAACAAACTGAAAACAAATCCAAGTCCGCATAAAAAAATCAGCGAAACATGCGGAAATTTTTTAGTCGGGTGCAATTTCGCAAACTGTTTAAAAAAGTTTCCATCAACTGCCGCTGCATACGGTACTCTTGAGTAACCCAATACCACTGCAAACAAAGAAGAAAAAGCTATGCAAAGTATCAAAACGGTAATAATTACTCCCGCCTGGTATCCGTAAATAATTTCCATAAAAGAACTCACAAGGTATTTATCATCTGCATTTACCGATTGCCAGGGAATCACACTCATCACACTTATATTCATTAATAAATAAAGTGTAGCAATACCAAAAATGGAAATGAAAATACTTCTTGGAATATTTTTTTCAGGATTCTTAATTTCTCCGCCAAGGTGACAAACATTATAATAGCCCAAATAAGCATACACCGTTTTTACCGATGCATTACCAATAGCCGCCCAAAATGCCAAGGTAAAAAATGACTCTGTTCCGGTTGGCAAAATTTTTACCGGTTGCTGCTGCGCCATCAATCCGCTTCCGATGATCCAGATAATGGTAAGCACAACAATACTTCCCATCACCACAGAGATTTTTCCAATCGCTTCGATCTTTCTATAAAGTAATAAAAAAACAAGAATGACTAATCCACCTGAAACAATTTTCTGTTGCCAGAATTCCAGCGGCACTAAATAAGTAAGATACTGTGCAAAACCAATTGCCGCCGAAGCCACTACCAACGGAGCTTGTATAGAAGTCTGCCAGACAAATAGAAAACTCATCAGCTTACCGCCTTTATCTCCGAATGCAATACGATGAAAATTATACGTACCTCCTGCCAGCGGATACTTGGCACCAAGTTCACTCCATGTCATAGCATCCACTAAAGCGGTAAAAGCCCCGAAAACCCATGCCCAGATAAAAAGACCGTTATCAAACCTTGCCACCACAAATGGCATAACTACAAACGGACCAATACCCACCATATCTATCATGTTGATAGAAGTAGCCTGCAGGAGATTTATTTTACGGTTAGTGAGTGGTGTGGACATTAAAACAATATGTACAAACTGTAATTTATACTGCTTTGCTCAGAATTATTTAAATCAGAGTTTATTTTAATTTCGAAATCAGAAAATTTATCCTTTCACAAATGCCTTTATCCCCTCCACCAGCACATCCAGATTTTTTGTTGTAGTATAGACATTCGGCGTTATTCGTACACCCACAATATTTTCCCAGTTTATGGCTACGGTATGTATTTTATAATTAGTAAAGAGAAATGAATCCAATTCATTCGGTTTTTTCCCTTCAATACCTACATTACCAATAGCACATCCAAATTTAGGGTGCATAGAAGTATTGAGTTTAACTTTAGGAATATTCTTTACCTTTTCCATCCAGTAGTTTTTCAAATAATGTAGTCGTTTTTCTTTTCGTTCACTCCCAATCATTTCATGAAACTCGATCGACTTACCAATGGCTTGCTCTATAAAGAACGGCCTTGTTCCAAGGTTTTCAAATTTTCGAATATCATCTTTCAAAGGATTTTCATTTGTAGCAAATAATGGATAAATGGTTTTTATCTTCTCCTTCTTTACATATAATAAACCAGTTCCGATTGGTGCATAAAGCCATTTATGCAAACTGGCAGCAAAATAATCAGCTTCCAGTTCAGGAATATTAAAATCAAAATGAGCAAAGCTGTGTGCACCATCTACTATCACTTCTATTCCTCTTTTATGTGCTTCATTTGCAATTTTTTTTACGGGCAGTATCTGTCCATTCCAGTTGATAATATGTGTAATATGAACCACTTTTGTTTTTGAAGTAAAGGCATTGACATATTGTCTAACTAAATAATCTTCATCTTCACTCGGCAATTCAAGGTTTATCCAATTCAATTTGATACCATCCCGCATTTCTCTTTGCTTGTAAGCATTTATCATGTTAGGATAATCTTGTAACGAAGCCACCACTTCATCACCTGCTTTTAATTGCAAACCAAAAATGATTGTTTCTAATCCTTCTGATGAATTTCGGTTAATAGCTATTTCATCTGGTGAACAACCTGCAAGTCTTGCAAGATTTGTTCTTAGTGGTTCTCTACCCTGATCTAAAATTCGCCACATATAATAACTCGGCGCCTCATTGCTGAGATCATAGTATCGTTTCATTGCATCTTGCACAGTTTTGGGAGCAGGGGAAACACCTCCATTATTTAAATTTATCAGCGAAGGAGAAACGGTGAAAGATTGTTGTATATAATACCAAAAATCTTCCTCTGACGCCAATTCATCAGGCGATATTCCTTCTGCTTCTTTAATTACTTTCTCCAAATTTCTGCTCCATACTGGTTGGCTTAAGGCTGATAGGAAAGCTGTTGCAGAAAACATCCCGGTCTTTTGTAAGAATTTTCGGCGATTGGTTGCAGACATAGCAATTTTTTTTGGTATCCTAAATGTACTGAAAGCTCTCCATAATGGTAGGGAGATGCGATGAAATTGATTTCTAGAATTATAGAACGCTGAAAGTGCTTAATCATCTAATGGAAAAAGTCAGCCAAAAAACAATAACAGAAATTCCAAAGTTGGCTACAAAAAATAAAAAAACTAACTTCCATGCTTAACAAAAAAAATATGAAAGTATTAGAGATAAAAGTGCTGAAAGGACCGAATTACTGGAGTGTACGCAGAACCAAGCTTATACAGATGAAACTAGATCTGGAAGATCTGGAACAAAAACCAACTAACAAGATTCCGGGTTTTAGAGAACGATTAGAAAAAATGTTCCCTACAATGATTGAACATCGTTGTAGCGAAGCTGTGCGGGGTGGTTTTTTTATGAGAGTGGATGAAGGAACCTGGATGGGTCATGTAATTGAGCATATCGCTTTGGAAATTCAGACCTTGGCTGGAATGGATACAGGCTTTGGAAGAACAAGAACTCCTGAAGGTGAAAAAGAAGGTGTATACTATGTTGTATTTAGTTATATGGAAGAAGATGCCGGAGTGTTTGCCGCAAAATCTGCCGTACGCATTGCAGAGGCATTAATAGATGGTAGTGAGTATGATCTTGAAGCAGATATTCAGGAAATGAGGGAGATAAGAGAAGACACAAGACTTGGGCCTTCTACCGGATGTATTGTTGAAGAAGCAGCAAAAAGAGGAATTCCTTATATAAGATTAAACAAGCATAGTCTTGTTCAATTAGGATATGGTGTAAATCAAAAAAGAATAAGAGCTACGATAGCTTCAACTACTTCCAATATTGCCGTTGATATTGCTTGTGACAAGGAAGAAACAAAAGCATTGCTGGAAGCAGCTGAAATTCCAGTACCGAGAGGAACTGTAATAAGAACTGAAGAAGGATTGGATGCTGCAATTGATAAGTTTGGGTACCCTTTAGTAATAAAACCTATTGACGGAAATCATGGAAAAGGAAATACAACAAACATCATTAACAAAGAGCAAGCTCTAAAAGCATTTGCTGCTGCAAAAGAATACAGCCGAAGTGTGATTGTGGAACGATTTATTACAGGGTTTGATTTTCGCTGTCTTGTTATCAATAATAAATTCATATGCGCAGCATTAAGAACTCCGGCATCAGTTGTGGGTGATGGCGTAAACAATATTCAATGGCTGATTGATGAAATAAATAAAGACCCTCGTCGCGGATTTGGACATGAAAAAGTTTTGACACAAATAACTGTAGATCAATTTACCCAAAAAATGCTGGATGATGCAGGTTATACTTTGGAAACCATACCTGCAAACGGCGAAAGAGTATTGCTAAAACCAACTGCTAATCTTTCTACAGGTGGCACATCAACCGATGTAACAGATGAAGTACATCCGGCCAATATTTTTATGTTTGAAAGAATTGCAAAGATCATCGGACTGGATATTTGCGGTATTGATATAATGGTTTCTGATCTTAGAAAACCAGTTGCAGAAAATGGAGGCGCTATTTTAGAAGTAAATGCTGCACCGGGATTCCGGATGCATATAGACCCTTCGGAAGGTTTACCAAGAAATGTGGCAGAACCTGTAGTAGACATGTTATTTCCAAAAGGTAGTGCTGGGCGGATCCCGATCATTGCTATAACGGGAACGAATGGTAAAACGACTACCACAAGATTAACAGCTCATATTGCAAAGAGTGCTAATAAAAAAGTTGGGTATACAACCTCAGATGGAGTTTATATACAAAATCAATTGATGATGAAAGGTGATTGTACCGGTCCCGTATCATCTACTTTTGTTTTAAAAGACCCTACTGTGGACTTTGCTGTATTGGAATGCGCAAGGGGTGGAATTTTAAAAGCTGGTCTATCTTTTCAAAATTGTGAAGTTGCAGTTGTAACAAATGTTGCGGCAGACCATATGGGTTTGGGCGGAATTTATACTCTGGATGCAATGGCAAAAGTAAAACAGGTAGTCCCTGAAACTGTTTTCCCGCATGGATATGCTGTTTTGAATGCTGACGATGATCTTGTTTTTAAAATGAAGAAAGACCTGAAATGTAATATTGCCTTATTTAGTATGGATGAAAACAATCCTCGTATTAAAGATCATGCAAAAGCAAATGGGTTAGCTTGTGTGTATGAGAATGGCTTTGTAACCATTATGAAAGGTAGCTGGAAAATAAGAGTATTACCAGCAAGGGATATCCCTTTAACGTATGACGCAAAAGCAATTCATAATATTAATAATTGCCTTCCGGCAGTACTTGCCTGTTATCTTTTTAGAGACATAACGATTGAAGACATAAGAACAGGATTACAAACATTTATACCAAGTGAAAGTCTTACACCGGGTCGTTTAAATTTTTTCAATTTTAAACATTTTACCATATTGGCAGATTTTGCTCATAATCCGGCAGGTCTTCAATTACTTTGCGATTTTGTAAGCAGATTAGAATACACATCAAAGATTGGCGTAATAAGCGGCACTGGTGATAGAAGAGATGAAGACATTAGAGAATTGGGTGCAATTTCCGCCCGGCATTTTGATGAAATAATTATTCGTTGCGATAAAAATCTAAGAGGAAGAACGGCAGATGAAATAATAGGACTTTTAAAAGAAGGTATGGACAGTGTAAATCCTACTATTCCAACTACGATCATTCCGAACGAGGATCTGGCTTTGGATCATATTTATGAAAATGCCAAGGATGGTGCATTATATACTATTATGTGTGACGTCGTGGCAAGGGCATTGGACAAAATAAAAGAGTTGAAAGTAAGGGAAGAAAATGAAGAAAAACTTGCTGCCTTAAGTAACTAATAATTAACTCAAAATCCATTTGGCGCAATTGCAATCAAACCCTATTTTTGCACTCCCAAAAGCAATTTTGGTACAGGATTGGCCTATGGTGTAATGGTAACACAACTGATTTTGGTTCAGTCGTTTAAGGTTCGAATCCTTATAGGCCAACAGTAACCCTGAATAATTAAACCTATTCAGGGTTTTTTATTTCATAGAGGCAATCATTCAGGCTGTCCTCCCAATTTTTAAATTGAACGCCATAATGCTGCTGAATTTTTCTTTTCTCCAAAACTGACCATGCTGGTCTAATTGCTGGTGTTGGATATGACGAAGTTGATATTGGGTTTATTTTACAAGTTGCCCCAGACATTTTTTTAATTGCATTCGCAAAGTCAAACCAGCTGATCATACCTTCATTACTATAATGGTATATTCCTTCATACCATTGACCAGAAGCAATCAAACTCATAATTACATCAGCCAGATCACCTGCGTTAGTTGGTGAACCAACCTGATCATTTACCACATTGATTTCATCCTTCTCCTGAAATAACCGCAACATGGTTTTTACAAAATTATTTCCGAAAGATGAATACACCCAGGATGTACGAATAATGATTGCATCAGAATTTACATCCATTGCCAACCTCTCTCCTTCTAGTTTCGATGCACCATAAACCGTTTGTGGATTTGTTTGATCATCGACTTTGTAAGGCTCTTTTGCATTGCCATCAAAAACATAGTCAGTAGAAATATGAAGAAATTTTATATTGTTATCCCGGCAGGAGGCGGCCAAAACACCTACAGCAGTTGCATTAATTTTATAAGCTAACTCTCTTTCTGACTCTGCTTTGTCTACCGCAGTGTATGCCGCACAGTTTATTAAAAAATCAAACCAGTTTGATTTCAGGTATTCTTTTATTCTTTCAGTATCATCAAGTGAAAATTGATCCTTGGTTAGAAAAGTAAAGGCATATTGAGGATAGCTATTGGATATTTTTTTTAATTCGCTTCCTAACTGTCCGTTTGCACCTGTAACCAATATTTTTGGAATAGAACTCATTCTTTAAAATACGAAACTATTTCGGCAATCAGCCAAGGTTGGCAAAACTTTATCTTTTTCTGAAACCACAGCATCAGTCTCTGGTATTCGCCAATCAATAGCCAAAGCCGGATCGCTATAGATTATCCCTCCTTCGCTTTCCTTATTATAAAAATTATCGCATTTATACAATACTTCTGCTTTTTCACTTAAAACAGAAAAACCATGTGCAAATCCTTTGGGAATAAATAATTGTCGCTTATTTTTTGCAGAAAGCACTTTCGAATAACTTTTTCCATACGTTGGAGAAGCCTTTCGGATATCAACTACTACATCTAAAATCTTACCCCTTAGAACCCTTACAAGTTTCGTTTGATCGTATGGAGGAAGTTGATAGTGCAATCCTCTTATAACACCATAAGATGAAGATGACTGATTATCCTGCACCCATCGGATATCAAATCCCT
Organism: Chitinophagaceae bacterium; assembly: GCA_024643655.1. Classification (GTDB taxonomy): domain Bacteria; phylum Bacteroidota; class Bacteroidia; order Chitinophagales; family Chitinophagaceae; genus JJ008. The sequence goes on from JAHEMM010000015.1 coordinate 29,025, forward strand.
CCTGCATAAACTGCTGTTCATTGTAAGCTTCAAAAAAGTAGCCTCGGCTATCTTCAAATACAGTTGGTTCAAAAACCATTAATCCGGGAAAATCTGTCTTTATAAACGGCATATTATAAACTCCAATAAGTTCTGTTATTAATTTTATTTCTATACATCCCTTTCAGGTCTGCAATCATTCCATGCTCTTTTGTAATACTTGCATAATAAGTATTATCTAATTTTTGATATTCATTATGTGGAACAGTTACTATTACTACATCATAATCATTTGCAATATTTTTCGTTAATCCAAAACCATATTCGTGAAGCAATTCATCAGAATCTGCATAAGGGTCTTCTACATCTACATTTACATAATAAGACTTCAGTGCTTTTACAACATCGGCCACTTTTGAATTACGAATGTCACTAACATTCTCTTTGAAAGTAGCTCCTTTCACTAACACTTTTGCCGATTTAACATCCCCGGAATTTTTGATAATGTGCTGTACAACGCTTTTGGCAACATACTTTGCCATATTATCATTGATATTTCGGCCTGCTAAAATGACTTCTGCATCATATCCTAATTCACTTGCTTTATAAGTAAGATAATAAGGATCAACTCCAATACAATGTCCGCCAACTAAACCTGGTTGAAATTTTAAAAAATTCCATTTAGTACCTGCCGCTTCCAATACTTCAAAAGTATTTATATTCATCATATTGAAAATAATCGAAAGCTCATTCATTAACGCTATGTTCAGATCCCGTTGTGTATTCTCAATAATCTTAGCAGCTTCTGCCACTTTAATAGAAGATGCTCTGTGTACACCTGCCTTTACTACCAGTTCATATACTTTTGCTATTTCTTCAAGCGACTCGGCATCACACCCAGAAACTACTTTTATAATTGAAGAAATTGTATGCTGCTTATCCCCAGGATTAATTCTTTCTGGCGAATAACCAGATTTAAAATCGACCTTATCTTTTAACCCTGATAATTTCTCAATAACTGGCAAACAATCCTCTTCTGTACAACCTGGATACACTGTTGATTCGAAAACAACATAGTCTCCCTTTTTAATAACCTTACCAATAGTTTCTGATGCTTTTTGAACAGGAGTAAGATCTGGGACATTATGTTCATCCACAGGCGTGGGAACTGCCACTATATAAAATTTTGCTTCTTTTAATACTTCTAATGAGTCTGTAAATATTATATCACATCCGTCGAAATCCTCTTTTACTAATTCATTGCTTGGATCTACACAATTCTTCATCATTTCAACCCTCTTTGGATTGATATCAAATCCTATAACTGAAATTTGTTTTGCAAACTCCAGTGCAATAGGCAAACCCACATAGCCCAATCCAATTACAGCTAACTTTTCTTTTCGATCAATTAATTCCTGATACATATTTTCAACTTAATTATTTATTTACAAACTCTAATACTTTTGAAGTAATGAACTGTAATTGTTCTTCGTCCAGTTCGGAATGAATAGGCAACGAGATAACTTTTTCTGTCAGCATATCTGTTACAGGCATATTCAGTGAAGCTGTATTGAATTGTTCGAACATCTTTTGTTTATGCCCTGGCACAGGATAATAAATCATTGAAGGGATATTGTTAGACGCCAAAAAATCCTTTAATCCATTTCGATCTACTCCAGTCAATTGTAAAGTGTATTGATGGAAAACATGAAATGAATTAACCGCCCTGAAAGGAGTTTTAATATTTGGATGATTTGCAAATGCATTGTCGTAGTAATCTGCCGCTTTTCGTCTTCTAGCATTATATTCATCCAGATGCTTTAGTTTAATATCGAGGACTGCAGCTTGAATAGAATCTAAACGGCTATTGCATCCAACTACATCATGATAATATTGCTTACTTTGTCCATGATTGGCTATCATTAATAATCTTGTAGCCAATTTTTCATCACTTGTAAAAATGGCACCGCCATCTCCAAAGCCCCCTAAGTTTTTAGACGGATAAAAAGAAGTAGTTCCAATATGCCCAATTGTACCCGTTTTCTTTTTTGTACCATCAGAAAAAGTGTATTCACATCCGATAGCCTGTGCATTATCTTCAATTACATACAAATTATGCTTTTCTGCAATTGCCATTATCGCTTCCATAGCAGCTGCGTGACCATAAAGATGCACTGGAACAATTGCTTTTGTTTTTGGTGAAATTGCTTTTTCAATAGCAGCAGGATCTATACAAAATGTAGCTGGGTCCACTTCTACAAACACAGGCGTTAAATTCAATAAAGCAATTACTTCTGTAGTTGCTATATAAGTAAAAGAAGGCGTAATAACTTCATCTCCGGGTTTTAGCCCTAATGCCATTAATGCAATTTGAATGGCATCGGTGCCATTTGCACAAGGAATTGTGTAATTTGAACCAATATATTTATTAAGATTTACTGTGAAATCCTTAACAGCTTTACCATTAATGAAAGCAGAGCTTTCCATTACTTCAATAACGGCACTATCCACTTCTTGTTTTATTTTCTGGTACTGTGTTTTTGTATCTACCATTTGGATAACCCGCATATACCTTTCATTTTAGAGCCGCAAAAATAGTAAAATAAGGGTAGTTTACCCGAATGCTTTTACATTTGCTGAATATTCAAAACCAGTCATTTGTCATTATTCTTTTACAATATTTTTCTTTGGTTATTTAGCCTTACTGCCCGCTTAAAGGCAATCTTTAATCAAAAGGCCAAAAAGTGGGTATCTGGACGAAAAGAAATTTTCAGCAGATTGGAAAAAGCAATTCCCGTAGATACAAAAAATATATGGTTCCATTGTGCTTCATTAGGTGAATTTGAACAAGGCCGACCTGTAATTGAAAAAATAAGATCAGAATACAAAGAGTATAAAATTCTTATTACTTTTTTCTCCCCATCAGGATACGAAGTACAGAAAAACTATGCCGATGCAGATTGGGTTTTTTATTTACCTCTTGATGGGCCAGGCAATGCGAAAAAATTTATTGAAATAGTACAGCCCAAGCTTGTTGTTTTTGTTAAATACGAATATTGGTACTATTATCTCAAAGAAATAAAAGCACAAAAGATTCCACTATTATTGATTTCAGCATTATTTAGAAAAAATATGGTCTTTTTTAAATGGTATGGAAGTATTTATAGAAAGATGCTAACCCAATTCAATCATCTTTTTGTTCAAGACCATGAATCAAAAAAACTGATAGACAATATTGTCCTTCCAGAAAATTGTACAGTATCAGGTGATACTAGATATGACAGGGTTATTGAAATAGCCAATTCATTCAAAGAAATTCCAGAAGTTGAAAAATTTCTTAACGAAAAAAAATCCATAGTTGCTGGAAGTACATGGCCCGAAGATGAAATTGTTTTACAAAGATTAATTTCAAAAATCAATAATCCTGAATTAAAACTAATTATTGCTCCACATGAAGTAAATGAAAATCATATCAAAGAAATAGAATTGTTATTTCCAGCTTCAATTCGTTTCTCTCAATTAAATAATTCAAATTATCCACAGCTAAATATTCTAATTATTGATAATATTGGTTTGTTATCACAACTTTATAAATATGCTACTATTACATATGTAGGAGGAGGCTTGAAACCATCAGGTGTTCATAATGTATTAGAAGCTGCTGTATATGGTAAACCAGTATTATTCGGTTCCTTCTATCAGCAATATGCAGAAGCAATTGAACTAGTAAAAGCAGAAGGCGGATTACCTTTCAATAATGATCAAAAAGATGGCATAATGCTGGCTGAGCTAGTAGAAGCTCTATTAATAAATAAGGAAGAATATGAATACAGGTGTAATGCGTCAAGAACTTTTGTAGATGCAAACAAAGGTGCTACAAAAAAAATAATAACTTACATTCAGGAAAATCGTCTTTTAACCAACTGATCAAATAGTTGAACTGTTACATTATCGTTTGCCCAACCTAACTTTACTTTTAATTCTCTTGTGATCCAGTATTCTGCCTCAGGATAAATACTAAAACTGTTAATCGTTTTAATACATCGCTCATACATATTTTCATCGCCCCGGAAAAGTTCGTTGATGAATAGGAACCGATCATTGATACCAACTGCCTTTCTAAGATCTTTTACAGGTGTTTCTTTTAATCGTTCTACAATCTCCGGCTTTATTTGCTTTAATCGATCATTTAATGATGTTTCCAGTACTCCAGCGTCGTTAATTTCTTTTGGCTGATGTGAAAGTGTAGGAATCTCTTTCATAGGATCAAATAACATATCCAATTGTCCGTTTTTCTGAAGAATAGAAACAGAATCTTCCTCTACCAATAAAGTTTCCTTTACTTCTTTTGTTGATGTATTTTTTTCTGCAGGCTTTGGTGCATATTTCTCATATTTTGTTTCAATTTGATTGGAAAAGTTTGCCCCTGGTAATACAACTGCAACTTTCGGCGTACCGAGGCTTTGCTGATTCGTTGCATTTAATTTTGTAAGCTCAAATTGCAATAACTGAACAGTTCCCAATAACAAGCCAGAATCTACCTGCTTATCAAACTGTTCTTTTAATTTATTTATTAGATTTTCAATTCGTTCCATTGATTTATATTTACGGCCTGCATTTATAGACTTTTTAAAGTTACAAACTGTTTGCCAAAAAAATCAAATACTCGACACTCATAACAAATCTTAACAATGTTTATTGAACCTAATACCAGCGGCGAACGCAGAGGAAGTATAGAAGTAATATGTGGCTCTATGTTTAGTGGTAAAACAGAAGAGTTAATTAGAAGATTAAAAAGAGTAAAAATTGCCAATCTAAAAGTAGAAATTTTCAAACCTTCTATTGATACAAGATACGACGAGGAGAAAATCGTTTCACATGATGCTTCTGCTATACAATCCACCCCTATAGATAATTCTCAAAAGATATTATTAATGGCCGGGGATGTAGATGTCATCGGAATCGATGAAGCTCAATTTTTTGATAATGAAATCGCCAATGTGTGTGATGAACTAGCTTTTAGGGGAATACGGGTAATTGTTGCCGGACTTGATATGGACTATTTAGGTAATCCATTCGGACAAATGCCTTTTATTATGGCCAAAGCAGATTATGTTACAAAGCTTCATGCAATTTGTCAACGATGTGGTAATATGGCAAATTATTCGTATCGAAAAATACCGAATGATGACCAGGTAATGCTTGGTGCAACAGATGTATATGAACCAAGATGCAGAAAATGTTATGATTCAAAATAAAAACCGGGAATCCATCCTTGTATAAAAGAGCTTAGCAATTAATTTTCTAAACAATTGTAATCAGTATTTTCGCAACAAATTTTAATTTATCACAGCCATTCGTCACATATTTACTTTATTCCAAAAAGAGCTCTTACTTGAAATAAGGCAGCAATATAGCTTTTATGGAGTGCTGCTATATATAGGTGCTACTATTTTTGTGCTTTTCAATGCAATGGACAGCCCGGAAAGCAAAGTTTGGAATGGATTGTTTTGGGTAATTCAGTTATTTGTTTGTATTAATGCTGTTGCCAAAAGCTTTCTACAAGAAAGCCGGGGAAGAATGCTATATTTCTATTCAATTACCAGTCCCGCAAACTTTGTTTTAGCCAAGCTACTATTCAATTCATTGTTAATGTTGGCTATGAGTTTGCTTAGTTTACTTTTATTCAGTTTGTTCTTAGGTAATCCAATGCAGAAAGCAGGACAATTCATAGGACTTGTTTTATTGGGTGGGTGGAGCCTTAGTCTTGTATTTACATTTCTCGCTGCAATTGCAGCAAAAGCACAGCAAAATGCTGCAATTATGGCTGTTCTTGGATTTCCAATAATAATTCCGCAATTATTATTGTTAATGAAATTATCTAATGCTGCTTTTGCGCCATTACTAACTATTTCAATAACTACAGTTCTTTTATTAATAGCGCTGGATATAATGGTTATTCTACTTGCCGTTATTCTGTTTCCATTTCTTTGGAAAGATTAAGCCTTTATTAAATAGTTTTTAGAAAAAGTAAAGAAAGCTTAGAAATTAAAAAATGCCATTCTTTTAATATAATCAATATAAATATTGATCTATTGTATATAATCTTTTCCCCCTTATTTTTGCCATCATATTTATACAGCAGGTACTACAACCAGCCCCTAAATGACAGAAGCAAAAAACTATATGTACAAATCCTGGTGGAAAATTACAGCTGTACTTCTACTCATTTATACATTTACAGCAGGTCTGCTATTAAAAGTTCCTGAGTTAGCACCTTTACAGGAAACCATTCGCAATTTATATTTTCATGTATGCATGTGGTTTGCAATGATGATATTATTTACTATTTCTGTTGTTAATGCAGTTCGTTATCTCAGAAACCTTGATATTAAATACGATATTTATGCAAGGCAATTCGCTATCATGGGAATTGTATTCGGCCTATTAGGATATATAACCGGAGCCATTTGGGCTTCCTATACCTGGGCAGACCCAAATACACCTGTTGGTGATTCATTTAGCAGTATAGCAAGAGATCCAAAATTGATTGGTGCCGCAATAGCATTGTTAGTTTATTTTGCATATCTCATTCTTAGAGATTCAGTTCAGGATATGGATAAAAAGGCAAGAATAAGTTCAGTATACAACATCTTTGCATACACGATGCTTTTTCCTGCCATATGGATTTTACCAAGAATTTTACCAAGCTTACATCCCGGAAATGAAGGTAATCCTGCGTTGGATGTAAAAAATGATATCAGTGGGAATATGCGGATGGTATTTTATCCGGCTGTGATTGGATGGACATTATTAGGAGTTTGGATTACTACTCTCAAAATCAGAATTAGTTTATTAAAAGAAAAAAAGTTGACACCATGATAAAACTTTTGAAGAGTTGTATGTTGCTAATTTTAATGCTGAACATTTCATTTACTGTATCAGCACAGGAAAAAACAGTTGAAATGGCAGATATGATGCGGAGCAACGGTAGAATATATGTTGTTGTTGCTGTAATGCTTACCATTCTGGCTGGGCTAATTTTATACATTGTACGGCTCGACAGGAAAATAACTAAATTGGAAAAAGAAATTTGATTGTATAGTAAGTTTTTCTAATCACCATGTAAACCCTTACCTTGCATTTTATTATAACGATTGCTAATAACAAAAAACACATAACATGTCAGATCATGAATACAGCTTTTTTGGAGCCGTGGAAAAAAGTTTCGACAAAGCAGCAAAACACACTAAATGGGATGATGGAATCCTAACACAAATAAAAGCATGTAACGCAGTATACCGAATGCGTTTCCCAGTAAAAAGAGATAATGGCAATATTGAAGTAATTGAAGCGTATAGAGTACAACACTCTCAACACAAAACCCCATGTAAAGGTGGCATACGTTTTAGTGAAGCTGTAAATCAGGATGAAGTAATGGCCCTGGCAGCATTAATGACTTATAAATGTGCTATCGTCAATGTTCCTTTTGGAGGTGGTAAAGGTGGAATTAAAATCAATCCAAAAGAATATACAACTTACGAATTAGAAAAAATCACCCGCCGATATACAGCAGAGTTAATTAAGAAAAATTTTATTGGGCCTGGAACCGATGTACCTGCTCCTGATTATGGAACAGGCGAACGAGAAATGGCTTGGATTTTAGACACTTATGCTGCGATGCATCCAGGTGAAATTGATGCGGCTGGGTGTGTTACAGGTAAACCGGTAACACAAGGAGGTGTACGGGGCCGCAGAGAAGCCACCGGATTAGGCGTATTTTTTGGATTAAGAGAAGTATGCAATATGCCTGAAATCATGAAAAGGCAAGGATTAACAGTTGGAGTAGATGGGAAAAAAGTTGCTGTTCAAGGTTTGGGTAATGTTGGATATCATAGTGCAAAATTCTTTCAGGATGCCGGAGCAAAAATTGTGGGCTTATCGGAACATGACGGAGCAATTTATAATGAAAACGGTCTTGATGTTGATGAGGTTTTTGCCTTTAAAATAAAGACTGGAACAATACTGAACTTCCCTGGCTCAACGAATTTTGATAAAAAAGAAGATATGCTTGAAATGGAATGTGATATTCTTATTCCAGCAGCCCTTGAAAACGTAATTAATGGTGAAAATGCCCCTCGGGTAAAAGCTAAAATTATTGGCGAAGCTGCCAACGGGCCTTTAACTCCTGAAGCAGATGAAATTTTTGTAAAAAAAGGAGTCCTTGTTGTTCCAGACATGTACCTGAATGCAGGAGGTGTAACTGTTTCCTATTTTGAGTGGTTAAAAAACCTCAGCCATGTTCGTTATGGTCGTATGGAGAAACGTTTTACAGAAAATCTTAATGCACATATTCTTGGTCAAATTGAAGAATTGAGTGGCAAGAAAGTAAAAGATAATGAAAGAGAATTTATTTTACATGGACCGGATGAAGTTGATTTGGTTTATAGTGGTTTAGAAGAAACAATGATAACAGCTACTAACGAAATCATGAATAAATGGTTAGATGACCCTTCTATTCCGGATATGCGTACTGCTGCGTATGTTGTTGCCATCAATAAAGTGGGTACCAGCTATGCAGAACTCGGCATTTTCCCATAACCCACTACCAATTGCTTATATATTAAAACCCCATTTGCTTTGCAAGTGGGGTTCTTTATTTTATGTATTCAATTATTTCATTCACGTTATTGGGAGCAAACCAATTGAATGTATCATCTTTTCTAAACCAGGTAAGCTGTCGTTTTGCATATTGACGTGTATTTATTTTTATTCTCTCAATCGCATTCTCAATTGAAAGGTTACAATCTAAATGTTCAAACAATTCTTTATAGCCTACCGTTTGCAATGCATTCAGATATTTGTACGGTAATAAACTTTTTACTTCATCCAATAAGCCTGCTTCAATCATCAAATCCACCCTTTTATTAATACGATTTACTAAATCTTCTTTGGTCAACTCTAACCCAACTTTTACTATGGAAAACTCCCGATCTGCTTTTTTCCCTTTTCGATAATACAATATCGATTTACCAGTACTTTCAAACACTTCTAATGCCCGCATCATTCGTTGTGGGTTTTTCAATTCTCCTGATTTAAAAAAAATAATATCCTTTTTTTGTAATTGTTCCTGAAGCCAGGCAATGCCTTTTTCTTTATATTTTGCCATTATTTCTTGTCTGATTGTGGGATCTATATCAGGTATTGCATCCAGTCCCTCGCAGAAGGCTTTTATATAGAGCCCTGTACCTCCTACTAGTAATACTACATCATGCTGATTAAATAATTCTTTAGCCTTTTCCAATGCATATTGTTCAAAAGTGATGGCTGTTACTTCTTCTTTTATAGAATGAGATGCAATGAAATGATGTTTTACTTTACTTAATTCATGTTCTGAAGGTCTGGCTACACCAATATTTAATTCTTTATAACATTGACGGCTATCTGCAGAAATTATTTCTGTTTTAAAATGCCTGGCCAATGCAAAAGCCACCGCTGTTTTACCAACAGCAGTTGGTCCAGCAACAATTATTACTTTCTTTCTTTTAATTTCAGCCATTTTTTATTAAAAACCCCGGTTGAATGACCGGGGTTGAATTATTTTCTTTCTTTGCTAAATTAAACTTCCTCCTCTTCTTCCCCTTCCATTTCATCTTCTACATCTGAATCTTCTCCGTCCTCGTCCTTTTCTCCAAATCCATTTCCAGCTTGTGTAAGATCATATTTTTCTTCTATGTCAGCAAATTTTTCACCTAGCAACCCCTTTGTTCCATATTGACTTGGAGCAATGCCTTCAATTCTGGCAGTTGATGGATAACTAATTTTAGGGTTTTCTTCTTTTGAAACGTTGATTAATTCAATATGAAAAGTCCATCCCTTATTAAAATCATATATATATATAAACCGTTGATTGGGGTCCCTTATTTCAGATCCAATTGTTGTATCTGCCATAATCATTGGTGGTGCTTTATATTCTTCGTCTTCATATTGCTCAAGGGTAATTTGCCTTCCCCTTTGCCAATGATCATTACTTCTAAAAAAAGTAGCCTGATGTTTTGAATCGAATTCGTATGACTTTAGAATTGCCTCATGTAAAAGAAAAAATGATTGACTATGTCGAATCACTACATCTCTATAAACACTTTCATCTTCTTCAAAATATACTCTAAATTTTAAAATCGCCATATACAAATTTAAGAATTAAGATTTAATAACCTTTAACCCAAGTTCTTTTCCTTTTTGAAGCATAAATTCATAGGCAGCCTCATAGGTATTTACTATTTCCCCATCCAACATTGCATCTTTTAATGCATCTTTAATTTTCCCAACTTCTTTGCTGGGTGACAAGCCAAAGGTTTCCATTATTATTTCCCCGGTTATTGGCGGCTGCCAATTTCTTATTTGATCTTTTTCTTCAACTAACTTGCACTTTTCTCTTACCAACTGAAAATTTTCCTGAAATCTTCTAACTTTATTCTTATTTTTCGACGTAATATCGGCATGACAAAGCACCATTAATGCATCGAAATCCTCTCCAGCATCAAAAAGCAAACGTCGTATTGCCGAATCAGTAATATTTTCTTTAGTAAGGCTAATCGGACGTAAATGCAATTCTACCAATTTACGTACAAAACGCATTTTTTCGTTTTGCGGTAGCTTTAATTTTGCAAATATTTTGGGTACCATCCTTCCACCAACTACTTCATGTCCATGAAAAGTCCAACCATGTCCTTCTTCAAATTTCTTGGTTACCGGTTTTGCAATGTCATGTAATATTGCGGCCCATCGCAGCCAAAGATCATTGGAGTTTTCAGATAAATTATCTAACACCTGAATGGTATGATAAAAATTATCTTTATGGCCTTTTCCATCGATATATTCTGCTCCAACAAGAGCAACCATAGGAGGGAAAATGATTTTTAATAACCCGCATTTATATAAAAGATCAAACCCAACTGATGGCTTAGGTGATAGAATAATTTTATTGAGCTCGTCAGTAATTCTTTCCTGTGAAATTATTGTTATTCGGTGAGCAATGTCATTAATACCTTGCAAGGTCCTTTCTTCAATTGTAAAATTTAACTGTGTAGCAAATCGAATAGCTCTCATCATTCTTAGTGGATCATCACTAAAAGTTTGGGATGGCTCTAGCGGTGTTCTGATTATTTTGTTCTGTAAATCTTCGATCCCATTAAACGGATCAATCAATGTGCCATAATCATCTTTATTTAAACTGATAGCAAGAGCATTGATTGTAAAGTCCCGCCTATTCTGATCTTCCGCAATTGTTCCAGATTCTACTTCAGGTTTTCGTGAGTTGGACTGATAGCTTTCTTTTCTTGCTCCTACAAATTCGATATCAAATCCGTCCTGCAATTTGATATGTGCTGTACCAAAATTTTTAAACACATCAACAGCAGGAATCGGATTAAATTGTTTCGCCACTTCTTTTGCCAGATCAATACCATCACCAACACAAACAAAATCTGCATCTTTTGTTTCTCTTCCTAATAGTTTATCTCTAACAAAGCCTCCAACCAAATAAGTTTCCACTTCCAACACCTGGGCGGCAGTTGCAACTTTATTTAATAAAGACAATTCAATTTGTGTACAACTAATATCCATAAAGAGAACAAAGATAAACCTAACAAGCCACCAATTTAATAGAGAACAAGTAAGAAATAATATCAAGGACGGAGAACCTCTACTTTTCCGTTTTTCCATTTTACAACCGATGATGGTTGCGCAATGATTTCATCCTGCTGACGATACGATACTTCATAGTCAACTCCATTTTTTATTTCCTGTATAATCTCTTTGTAAATTTTTGCAACTGGCTGACCAGAAATATTAGCTGAAGTTGAAACGATAGGTTTCTTAAATCTTTTGATTAAATGCCTGCAAAACTCTTCCTTACAAATACGTATTGCTATACTCCCATCTTTACCAATCAGATTATCTGCAAATCCAATTGCGTTTTCATAAATAACAGTAGTTGGCTTCGCTATTGTTTCAATGTAATCAAAAACCTGAAGATCGGGTGCAGCAACATATCGCAAAATATCCCTTTCATCTGCCAATAATACGATCATTGCTTTTTCGTCAGGTCGTTGCTTTAATTTATACACCTTTTCAACTGCAACAGGATTCGTTGCATCGCATCCAATCCCCCATACTGTATCAGTAGGATAAAGAATTAACCCTCCATTATTTAGTACAGTCAGGCAATGGAGAATATCATTTTCAAAATTATTCACGAAGTGAAGATTTGTTAAGTGTTTGAATAAGTCGATCCGTATTAATAGTTTGAGCACATTTAAAATGTTTTTCCGGGCAAGCTTTATGCCCATGTAAACCACAAGGCCGGCAATGTAATTGCTGAGATGTTTCAATTACATATGATTCATCAGATAAAGGGAAATAACCAAATGCAGGAACCGTAGAACAGAAAATAGCAGTAACCGGAGCATTTACAGCTGATGCAAAATGCAGGGGTGCAGAGTCATTTACAAAATTCATTACCGCATTTTTCATTAATGCTGCTGATTGTAAAAATGTAAGCTTTCCCGCTAACACTTCTACAGTCGAATGATGAGAACTTTTCATTATCAGTTCACATAATTCAATGTTTTCTTTCCCACCCAACAAATAAACTCGCATTCCCTTTGGAAATTTTGATATCGTTTCTATCCATTTTTCTATCGGGTATTGCTTGGTAAACCATACACTACCAGGTGTAATAGTAATATAAGGCACCATATTAAAATGCTGAATAATATCAAAATCCTGATCAGATGGATAAAGCTTAGGACGAATTGCAACCCCATCAGTAAAGGAACTGATTAAATCATTATTCCTTTCAACTTCATGTTTTCCCTCTTTTGAATTACCGATTTCATGTTTAACTCTTTTTGAAAATAAAAAACTTAACGGATTCTTATCGAACCCAATTCGTTCTTTGGCTTTTGAAAATGCAGTAAGTAAACCAGTAGAAAAAAATCGTTGCAGGTTAATTACTTTATCATACTTCTTAGCCCTGATACTTTTAAGAATTGAAAAAAGATTTTTCAACTTCTTCTCTCTCTTATTCCACACTAAAACTTCTTTTATAAAAGGATTATTTTGCAACAAACTTTCATTACCCCTTCTTACAAGAAAGTCGATTTCTGCTTCGGGGAAATGCACAGCTAACTTTTCAACTACAGCAGTTGCCAGTACTACATCGCCTATAAAAGCAGTTTGTATAACGAGAAATTTTTGCATATAAATCGGCGTAAAGTTATTGATATAAATGAACTTCCCCGAACAACCATCCAGATTTAAACACTATAAAATAATATTTAACTGAAGCCATACTGCTTATCCAAGTTTGGGACATAACAACTATTTTCGCTGCAAAATAAAAAAGATGAAAGAACAAATACTCGAAGCCTGGACCAACCGTGAATTATTGAAAAATGAACAATACACCGAAACGGTAAGAGCAGTTATTGAAGAAGTGGATAAAGGACGGCTAAGAGTTGCTTCTCCTGCAAATGATGGTTGGGTAGTAAATGAATGGGTAAAACAAGCCATCTTAATGTATTTTGGTATACAACAAATGCAGACATGGGATATTGAACCTTTTGAATTCTACGACAAAATGTTGTTGAAGAAAAACTATAAAGATCTAGGTGTAAGAGCTGTGCCTCATGCTGTAGCAAGGTATGGTGCTTTTCTTGGAAAAAATGTTGTGCTTATGCCTTCGTATGTAAATATTGGGGCTTATGTAGATGAAGGTACGATGGTGGATACCTGGGCCACTGTTGGCAGCTGTGCCCAGATTGGAAAAGGAGTTCACTTAAGTGGTGGCGTTGGCATTGGTGGTGTTTTAGAACCTTTACAAGCAACACCTGTAATTATTGAAGATGGTTGTTTTATTGGAAGTCGCTGTATTGTAGTAGAAGGTGTAATAGTTGAAAAAGAAGCGGTATTGGGAGCTAATGTTGTATTAACACAATCTACTAAGATTATAGATGTAAGTGGCGAAACACCTATAGAAATGAAAGGAAGAGTACCTGCAAGAAGTGTGGTAATACCGGGTTCATATACAAAAAAGTTTCCGGCTGGTGAGTTTGGTGTTGGCTGTGCATTAATTATTGGCCAGCGTAAACCCAGTACTGATTTGAAGACAAGTTTAAATGAAGCGTTAAGGGATTTTAATGTGAGTGTTTAAACTCTAATCCTTACGGGGAAGAGTTTGAGTTGCGATTTAAATTTTAATTTACTTTTGATATCTGCCCAGGTGGCGAAATTGGTAGACGCACTGCCTTCAGGTGGCAGCGTTCGCAAGAATGTGCTGGTTCGAATCCAGTCCTGGGCACAAAGCCTCAACTAATGTTGAGGCTTTTTATATAATACTTTATTTATAACGACTTCATATATTCAATAATTGCCCTTCGTATATCAGATCTAGGATCGTTTAATTCTGTAAAAGC
>JAHEMM010000092.1 GCA_024643655.1 Chitinophagaceae bacterium
TCGGAATTGGCTGGTTTTTTATCAGAACTTTTTCCAACTTTCTTTTTTTGCCGGTTAGCCATAGCGTCAAAGATACTATTTATGAATTTCTGGTTGAAATTAGTTAATTTATTATGTGCAGATAAATAGCAAAAAGACCTGCAGTTTTTATTTTTTGTCTTTTAGTACTGCCACCATCAAAATGATCCATCCGGCGATAAGAAAAAGTCCACCTAAAGGGGTAATTGGTCCGATTATTTTAACAGCAGGACTATCTTCGACTTTCAAAAAAGTGAGTAAATAAAGGGATCCGGAAAAGAGAATAATTCCGATGATAAAACTTTTACCGGCCCAATTAATCCAGTTGCTTTTATATCGTTCAGCAAGGATTGCAATTGCTAATAAACCTAATGCATGATAAAGCTGGTATTGTACCCCAGTTTGAAAACTATGCAAAATTTTTTCATCCGTTGTAATTTTTTCCAACCCATGGGCACCAAAAGCACCTAAAGCAACTGCTAATCCCGCAAAAAAAGCGGCCGTAATAGTAAATCGTTTATGCATGAAATATTTTATCGATTAAATTTTCTATCTGAACAGGTTCTTCATCAATTGAAACTTTTGCTTGTTCATAATAAATCTTTCTATCTGCAAATTTTTTAGTGATATATGATTCTAACTGGTCATCAGTAAGTGCTTTTATCAACGGTCGTTTTTCTTTTTCGCTATTTAACCTTTCAACTAAAGTTTTAATAGGTGTATGAATCCAGACAGTTATTCCTGATTGATTCATATAAACAATATTGTTAAAATAACAAGGCGCACCACCACCACAAGCCATTATAAAATTTTCATGACTTTCTGTAATAATGTGTAATATTTCTTTTTCTTTTAATCTGAATTGTTCTTCTCCTTCTGTTTCAAATATTTCATTGATTGTTTTTCCGGCTTGTTCAACGAGCTGTTCATCCAAATCAAAAAAACGCATACCGAGTTTTTCGCTCAGTAAACGACCCCAGTGTGTTTTACCGGAACCCATGAAACCTATGAGAAAAATTTTCATGCCCTTGCTATTAGTTTTAAAATGTAGGTTTTCTAATTCCCTAAAGGGAAGTGCAAAACTTCTTGTGTATATAAGAGCTTTTGATTTAAGATTACCTACTCATTGTATTAAAAAGCTTTAAGAAATATAAGACAAATTGACCTAAGTTCCCCTTTAGGGGGGACAGGGGCTTCTTATTTAAACGCATTAAACCCTGTTACATCCATTCCAGTAATAAGCAAATGAATATCATGTGTGCCCTCATAAGTGATTACACTTTCGAGATTCATCATATGCCGCATAACAGGATACTCACCAGTAATGCCCATACCTCCCAACATTTGTCTTGCATCTCTGCAAATATTGGTTGCCACTTCACAAGCATTTCTTTTTGCCATACTTACTTGTTGTGGTGTTACTTTTCCTTCATTCATTAATACTCCTAACCGCCAATTCAATAATTGTGCTTTGGTAATTTCTGTTACCATTTCGGCTAATTTCTTTTGCTGCAATTGGAAACCACCAATCGGTCTGCCAAACTGTTCTCTCTCTTGTGAATAACGTAAAGCTGTATCATAACAATCCATTGCGGCACCGATAGCTCCCCAGGCAATTCCATACCTTGCTTTTGTTAAACAACCTAAAGGACCTTTTAATCCTTTTACATTTGGAAAAATATTTTCTTTTGGCACTTTTACATTGTCAAAGACCAATTCACCTGTTGCGGATGCCCGCAAACTCCATTTGCCATGTGTGGTTGGTGTTGTAAATCCTTCCATTCCTCTTTCTACAATTAATCCATGCACAACTCCTGCTTCATCCTTTGCCCATACAACAGCTACTTGCGAAAAAGGAGCATTACTGATCCACATTTTTGCTCCGTTCAATATTACATAATCACCCGCATCCTTAAAATTTGTCAACATGCTACTAGGATCGCTACCATGATTAGGTTCTGTTAATCCAAAACAACCGAGCCATTCACCGCTTGCCAATTTTGGTAAATATTTTTTCCGCTGTTCTTCACTACCGTATTGATAAATAGGAAACATAACCAAAGAACCTTGTACAGAAGCAGTAGAACGAACACCGCTATCGCCTCTTTCTAGTTCCTGCATCATTAGACCGTAAGAAATATAATCAAGGCCACCTCCACCATACTCGGCGGGAACAGTTGGACCAAAACAACCTAAATCACCTAGCTGCTTTACGATCTGTTGAGGAAATTCTGCTTTTTGTGCATAGTCTTCTATAATAGGAGATATTTCTTTTTTTACATAACTGCGAACGGACTCACGAATGAGTTTATGTTCATCAGTCAGTAGTTCATCTACACCAAAATAATCGGGACTAGTAAAATTATCTGTACGGGCAGCCATGCAATTTTAGATTTTAGACCTGCCTACACGGCAGGTAAGTTTTTGATTAAATATTTGCTGTGGCAAAGGTAATTGATTGAGAGAAAAGGAAGATATTTGGTTTATGAGTGACCCAAATAAACTAATTACAAGAAATATATTATCTGTAGTAATTGGCGTACTTACATCCATTGTTTTATTTTTAATGGGAGGATTGGCTCTATTAATATTCATTGCATCAAATGCAAAAGGCCATGGAGAAGATAGCGATCTAAGTAAAATCACCCTTGCAGGAATTATTTTATTATTTTTTTGCTGTTTTGCAGGTGGTTTTATAACAGGAAAAATTTCTACTAAAAGCGATTGGATTCATGGAATAATTACAGGAGCCGTTTTAATCATTCTTTTTGCAATAATGAGTGATTTTACAATTGATAGCGAATCAATTATTTCATCAATTCTCATTATTCCGTTTACACTTGCAGGAACATATTTTGCAATAAAACAAAAAAGTAAAAACCTCCAATAATTTAATTGAAGGCTTTTACTAATCATTTTAATAATTCTATCTGCTTTTCTTACCTGACTGCTCTACATCTCTGTTCATCTCAATCAAATCAACCGGTTGAGAAAAATCGCCGATCAACCATTTGCTGTAATAATCTGCCATCAACCAAAAGAAATATTCCGACATATTCCCGTATCCATGTCGCTGACCTGGAAAATTAAAAAAATCAAATCGCTTATTCGCTTTGATCAATGCATTCGCCATACGGATTGTATTGGCAGGATGTACATTATTATCAATATCACCAGTTGTCAATAATAAATGTCCTTTTAAATTCTTAGCCAGCTCCGGATTTTTTTCAATATTATACACAAAAGAAGTATCTCCTTTTTCATTCACTATTTCTTTTACACCATGATGCTTCTCACTCCACCATCTGTTGTATACACTATTATCATGATTACCTGAAGAAGACACTGCCACTTTGAAAAAATCGGGATAAACCAGCATTGCAGCCGTACTCATAAAGCCTCCACCAGAGTGACCATGAATACCTACTCTGTTTATGTCGATATAAGAATATTTATCAGCTAATTGCTCAATCGCCGTTTTCTTATCTGCCAAACCATAATCTCTCAAATTACCATACCCATAATTATGATACCATTTGGAACGGCTTGGATGTCCGCCACGATTACCAACTGTCATAACGATTATTCCAATTTGTGCTAATCTATCGGTTCTTGCATTCGGCAAACTAAATGATTTATTGACAGCTTCAGTTTGCGGACCAGGATACACATATGCAGCAATCGGATACTTTTTTGTACTGTCGAAATTGAATGGCTTGTATAGTACCCCATAAAGATCTGTAATACCATCATCTGCTTTTACCTTGATAATTTCCGGGAATTTATATCCTGCTGCAAAAAGAGAAGTAAGATCTGCTTTTTCAAGATCCATTATTTTTTTACCCTCTGAGTTGTATAAAACCGAAACAGGTATAGAATTTACCCTGGAAAAATTGTTTACAAAGAAAGTACTGTTGTCATTCATTCGCATGGAGTGCTCATATTCACCCTGGTTCAATAATTTTAAACCTGTTCCATCAAAATTTATACGATACAAATGCAGATAGTAAGGATCTTCATTTGCTTCTCTTCCATTAGCAGAAAAATATAACACTCTTTTCTTTTCATCTATACCCACAATGTCCTCGCAATGATATGAGCCAGATGTGATCTGATTTTTCAATGTTCCTTTTCCATCATATAAATAAAAATGCGCCCATCCATCTCTTTCACTCCATTGAATCAGTTCCTGCCCGTTATTCACTAATCCAAGTTTCCTTGTTTCTACATACGTATTCATTCTTTCTTCAATCAAAACATTTACTTTTTCAGTTGTAATGTCGACCTGACAAATATCAATTCGCTTTAGGTCTCTGCTTGTTCTTTGGAAATAAAATTTCTCATTGGTTCCCAGCCAAATTGAAGGACGCCAATCATCATCCCTTGTATTTACTTTATTATTTGCCGGCCAGATACTTAAAACCTGGTCTTTAAATTGTCGAATCTCTAAATTTTTTGACGACTTTGAATCCATATTGAACAAATGAACATATTCCACAGGTGCTTCTTTTTCGCCAGGCATGTGATATTTAAAAGTTTCCAATGTTGGTCGAGGGTCAGCAACATTATTTATTACCCACAAATCTTTCACTTTACGTAAGTCAGTTCTGTTCTTTACAAAATACTTTGAGTCCGGTGACCATAAAATAAAAGCTGGTTTGCGTTTATTCTTATTTTTTTCCTTATCAACATTGTTTTCATTTGAAGAATTGCCATATTCAAAATTTTCAACTCCGTCGGTAGTTAATTGCTGCTCTACAATAGTACTGTCGTCTTCATTCAATAAAGCTTTTTCGTAATTAGCTTTATTCATCCAATAGAGATTATACTTTTTAGCAAAAACTATTGTTTGTCCATCGGGTGAAATAGATGCCCATCTTAGATTTCTCTTTGGCTTTTTAAAATCACTCAACTCTACTAACAATCCTGTATTAATATTATATTCAAAATAGAATGTCTTTTTTTCTTTTTTTGGAGGAACAACAGATTTCTTTGCAGCCGTATCCTTTTTTGCCGTTGTATCTTTAATGTCTACTTCTAAAGAACTCTTCACTTCAAACTGAATCCAGTTTTCATCTTTTACAAAACGTAAACTATCTATTGTCAGATGTTGTGCATCAAACGGGTCTCTTACAATCTTTGTGATTTCTGCTGCCAGCTTTGCGTTATCAAACATTACTTTCTTCTCTCCTTTTACAGGATCTACGATATACCACATTTTGCCTGACGGTGTTTCATATTCATACCAGAATCGATCGGATAATTTTAGCCAATGCGGGTCAACTGAAGTACTAAAAACCATTTTTTCAAGCTTTTCATTGGTAAATCTTGCTGCTAATTGGTAATTAGCTTTATCATTTGATGATTGTGCTGAAGCACTTAATACGAAAAATAAAATTGGAATAATTGAAATGAATCTTTTCATTTTGTCTTTAGTTTAGAACGTTCAAAATAAGAATAATTAAACCAGTTGAAGAGAAATTAATTTAATCGGTATCCAACTCAGAAAGATAAATAGGATTTCATTTCTGATTGGTAGGCTGATGCAACAGACCTTGCTTCACTCGCAAAATTTTCGCCATTTGATGCATAGATAATGGCACGGCTGGCATTAACCAGGATTCCACAATCTCTATTCATTGCCTTTTCAGAAATTTCTTTCAGGCTGCCACCTTGTGCGCCTACACCAGGAACAAGATAAAAATGAGCAGGGATTAATTCCCGGATTTTAGTAAATTCATTTGCCTGTGTTGCCCCAATAACGAACATCAGATTTTCCGGAGTTCCCCAAGTTGACACAGTTTTTAAAACTTTTTCATACAGCATTTCACTTTCGACAATGTCTTCATTAACCATACGTTGTAATTCAAAATCGTTGGCGCCTTTATTTGATGTCAATCCTAATACAATTGCCCATTTCCCTGTATGCTGTAAAAATGGCTTTATACTGTCCTCTCCCATATATGGCGCAACAGTGATGGAATCAAAAGGCATTGTTTCAAAAAATGCTTTTGCATATTGGTCAGAAGTGTTACCAATATCACCCCGTTTAGCATCTGCGATTTTAAAATGATCATCGCCGATATAGTTAACAGTTTTTTCCATCGCCTCCCAACCTTTTACTCCCAAAGCTTCGTAAAAAGCAGTATTTATTTTATACGCAACACATAGATCTTTAGTGGCATCGATGATAATTTTGTTGAATGTAAAAACAGGATCTGATTCTTGTAAAAGATGTTTAGGAATTTTTGTAATATCTGTATCTAATCCAACACACAGATAGGATTGTTTTTTCTTTATTTGATCAATGAGAAACTCTCTGGTCATATCGATACGATGTTTATGTAAACCTGCCAAAAGAACTGGCAAGTACAGCTTACAATTATTTTAATTAATATAAGAATCTATCTTTTCTCAATTTTTTCGATAATTATCTTTTCGATTTCTTCTGTTCCCCAAATGATTTCAATATCTGGCAGTTGCATTACTTCATGCATTATTTTCTCTTGTTTATTTCCTTGTTTTAAGGCTTCAGAATATCTTATATGCGGACTAAAAGTAACTTGAGAATAAGCCGGTATCCATTTATCAGGATATTTTTCATGCAGTCTTGCTTCTATCTTTTTTTGCAATAAAAATTTGGGATCAGCTGTTTTATCCCGCATTTCGATAAAGTTACTGACTGCCAGATCTGATATCGCATCGCCATCAGGCTTACGGAGTGTTTGGTATTCTTTCAAAATAGCTGACCAATCATCTCCATGCTTTTCAATAATATCATCCAAAACTCTGCAATCTTCAAATCCACAATTCATACCCTGCCCAAAAAATGGTACCATAGCATGTGCTGCATCACCTATCAAAGCAAATTTATCATCCCTTATCCAAGGGAAACATTTTACAGTTACTAATGAAGAAGTCGGATTAGTAAAGAATTCATTTACATAATCCGGCATCAAAGGAACAGCATCTGCAAAGTTATCCGCAAAGAATTTTTTTACTTTTTCTGCTGTATTAATCTTATCAAATGACAACTCCCCCTCGAAAGGGAAAAACAACGTACAGGTAAATGTTTTATCGAGATTGGGCAATGCTATCAGCATATAATCTTTTCGTGGCCAGATATGCAATGCATTAGGTTCCATCGCAAATTCCCCCTCAACTGTAGGAGGTATTGTTAACTCTTTATATCCACAATCAATATAATACTGATGATAATCAAATTTATCATGCTGTAACTGATGTTGCAATCTTGCTGCTGAAAAAGCACCATCAGCACCAAAAACAAGATCAGCTTTTGACGAAGGCAATTGTTTTCCTGCAGTATTCTCAAATTCTAATTTATCATTCTTCCAGTCTAAGGTTTTACATTTTTCATTAAAGTGAATGTTAACGCCATGCTCTTCTGCAATTGTCATCAATCTTTTATTCAGCTCTCCTCTTGAAACAGAATTTATAAATTGTCCTTCTTTTCCATACCGTTGAAAATTAATGGAACCATCTATATTATGAATTTGCCTTCCATGCATTGGAATACAAATATTTTTTATATCGCTTGCCAAACCTACTTTTTCTAAAGCCATCAAGCCCCGGTCACTTAAAGCAAGATTGATGGAACGACCAGCACTCAGGTCTTCGCTACGCATATCACTACGGCGTTCATAAATGGACACTTTATGACCTCTTTTTGCCAAGTAAATAGATAATAGAGAACCAACAAGACCTGCTCCGATTATTGTAATATTTTTTTTCATAAACCACATTGGCACGGAGACAGGAAGTCACACAGAAAAAATAACTGATACACCGTGTATCGCTGTGGCTTTGTGTCTCCGTAGTTAATTAAGTATCGAATTTATAATTTCTCCAAACCTGAATATATCTTCAAATGAATTATACAATGGTACTGGTGCAACCCGTATTACATTTGGTTCCCGCCAATCTGCAATAACACCTTGCTTTGTTAATTCATCAAATACCTTTTTACCATCTTTCAGCATCAAAATAGAAACCTGGCAACCCCGTTCATTTTCATTCGCCGGTGTAATTAATTCCAAAATCTTCTCTGCTTGCCTGCTGTTAATATCATTCAATACAAAATTAAGATATGCAGCCAGTTGTTTTCTTTTTTCATGCAATCTCGCCATACCGGCTTCTTCAAAAATATCTAACGATGCTTTGTGTGCAGCCATTGACAATATTGGTGCATTACTTAATTGCCATCCTTCGGCAGTTGGAATCGGATCAAATCCTTTACCCATTTTGAAACGGGTTTCTTTTTTGTAACCCCACCATCCAGCAAATCTTGGCAGCTCTTTATTAGTTACATGTTTTTCATTAATATAAACACCCGCTACTCCACCCGGCCCACTATTTAAATATTTATATGAACACCAACAAGCAAAATCTACATTCCAGTCATGCAATTGTAAAGCAACATTTCCCACAGCATGTGCCAGATCAAACCCGGCATAAGCACCAACTGCATGAGCTGCTAACGTTATTGCTTTCATATCAAACAATTGACCTGTGTAATAGTTTACACCACCAAATAAGACGACTGCTACTGAATCTCCATGTTCTTTTATCACTGATAGGATGTCTTCAGTTCGCAATGTATGCTCACCTTCTCTAGGTGAAACTTCTATTATAGTTTGATCAGGATCGAGGTTATGATGTTTAATATGTGTTTCAAATGCATACTGATCAGAAGGGAATGCTTTTGCTTCACAAATAATTTTATACCGTTGTTTTGTTGGCCGGTAAAAACTAACCATTAATAAATGAAGATTAATTGTCAATTGATTCATTACTACCACTTCATTTTCCTTGCAACCAATAATTTTTGATAATTGATTGGGGAAAATTTCATGATAAGGCATCCATGGGTTCTTTGCCTGGAAATGGCCTTCAACACCCAGCTTTGCCCAATCATCTAATTCCTGTTGCACATATTTAGCTGTTGCTTTTGGCTGAAGCCCTAAAGAGTTACCTGTGAAATAAACACAATCACTTCCTTCATGTTGTGGAATAAAAAATTTTTCTCTAAAATTTTTTAGCGCATCATTTTCGTCTAATTCGTTCGCAAAGGTTTTTGTATTCTGATAATTCATTTTAATTAGTTGTAGCAATAACTTTTAATTCAATAGCAATTGGTGTTGGCAAACTTTTCACTTCAACCGTAGTACGACATGCTTGTACAGAAGTAAAATATTCTGCATATATCTTGTTATAGATAGGAAAATCTTTTTTCATATTCGTTAAAAAAACGGTGACATCAATAATTTTATCCCAGCTACTGCCACTTGCTTCCAATACGCCTTTTACATTTGCAAAAACAGCATGACATTCCGCTTCAATATCATACTTTACAATATTTCCATCCTTATCCAACTCTAATCCGGGAATTGAATTGTCTTTCGGATTCCTTGGGCCAATACCAGATAAGAAAAGAAGATTTCCAACTTTTCTTGCATGCGGATATGCGCCGAGTGGTGTTGATGCGTTTTCAGTTATAGTTATCGAGTTTGGGGTTTGGGGTTTGGGGTTCATTTACTTTATTGTTTTCCTATTTGCAAATTTTTGTCCTTTAATTAAAGACTTATTAAGATAGCTAATAAATGCATTTATTTTCTTACAAGTTAAATCTGCCAAAAGATATAATTCATCAAATCTTTCTTTAGAAATATACCTTCTATCTAAAGTACGATATAACTGGGATTGTAATTCATTTGCTGAGGCATTTGCAATACTTAAAAATTGAATGAATTCTAAACGGCTAGCCCTTCCAACTCCTTCAGCAATATTATCCATTACGGAACCGGATGATGCATTCATCTGATCTTTCAACTTGTAATCTTTAGTAAGTTGATCTTTTGATGTTTCTTCAAATATTTTATTTTCCAAACTCCTTGCCAATTGCCAAATTTCCAACTCCTCAAATTTCTTGATAGTAGCCATTTTGAAATAATATTACATTAAAGCAACACCAAACTCCCAACCCCAAACAAAATACTAAAATTCTATACAAACATTCTTTGCCTCAGTAAAAAAGCGTAAAGCCTCCCAACCACCTTCTCTTCCAACACCACTATTCTTTACTCCGCCAAATGGAGTTCTCAAATCACGGAGCAACCAGCAATTGATCCAGATAATACCACTTTCAAGTTTTGCTGCTAATTTGTTTGCTCTTGAAATATCTTTTGTCCAAATGCTTGCTGCTAATCCGTATTCTGTTGCATTTGCCAGTTGCAGGGCTTCATCATCCGTTTTAAATGATTGAATGGTAACTACCGGACCGAAAATTTCATCCTGGTTTGTTTTACAATGCTGGTCAAGACCTTCTATAATAGTTGGCTGAATAAAATAGCCATTAGCACATCTTCCTTCCAGTTTTACTGCCTTTCCGCCACAAATCACCTTTCCTCCTTCCTGCTTCGCCAAATCAATACAATGCATTACTTTATCGAAATGCATTTTACTAACAACTGCACCTTGCTTTGAAGTTGCTTCCAATGGATCTCCAACTGTTAATAATTGAGTCCATTTTACAAAATCAGTTTTAAATTTTTCATAACAAGATTCCTCAATTAGTATCCTACTCCCACATAAACAAATTTGTCCCTGATTACCAAAAGAGGAACGGATAGTATTGAACATCATTTTATCCCAATCACAATCTGCAAAAATGATATTTGGGTTTTTGCCTCCAAGCTCTAACGAAAGCTTTTTGAATTTTGGCGCAGCAATACTTGCTATTTGCTCACCTGCTCTTGTACTTCCTGTAAATGAGATTGCTTTTATATTTGGATGCTTTACAATTGCTTCGCCAGTGACAGTACCTGTACCATGTAGTATATTCAAAACCCCATCCGGTAAACCAGCTTCTTTGCAAATTTTGGATAAAAGAAATGCTGTTACCGGAGTAACTTCAGAAGGTTTGGCTATCACACAATTTCCTGCGGCTAAAGCTGGTGCAATTTTCCAGGTAAACAGATACAACGGTAAATTCCAGGGAGAGATACAACCTACAATTCCAATCGGTTGACGCAGCGTATAGTTCACTGCTTTGTCTTCCATACTATGACTTTCTGTAGCGAAGTGCATAATACCTGTTGCAAAAAACCGGAAATTGGCAGCTGCTCTAGGAATATCTACCTCCTTGGCTAACCAAAGTGGTTTGCCATTATCATTTGTTTCTGCTAATGCCAGTTCTTCAAGATTCGCTTCAATCAATTCTGCAATGCG